>JAJYMD010000485.1 GCA_021787255.1 Actinomycetes bacterium
GATCCCATCCGGGATCGCCCGCCCCTGCACGACCGGTCTCGGGCGCCCTCCCGACCCTACCCCCGTCCCGGCGGAGCCTGACGGAATAGGGCGTGGACGCGCCCACATCCCATGGATTTCGTCGACCGGGCCCAGAAGCGCAACGAGACCCTGGCTGGTCCCACCGGCCGAGCGGGCCCGGTTCCGCAGGCACGACGAAGGAAGAGGCAACCCGGAGGCGACGACGGCCGAGCCGAGGCGCCGCAAGGGCGTCGCGGGACGCGCGCTCGAGAGCGACACCGCTCCCCGTCCCCGGCTTCCCGGCGGAGTCTCAAAACTCGCGGTCCGGAGGGGCTGCTCGATCCTCGGGCTCGACTACTGGAGCCGCTCTCAGCACGTCACGCACGGTGTGGGGCAGCGAGGGGGGCGAGCCCGGCGGGCTCCCCCCGCGCATGCGACCGAGCGTCGCAAGCAGGTCCTCATGGAGCTGGAACCAGACACCGTGGAAGCAGTCGACCCTCGGGCTCGCGATCCAGGCGCCGTCCCCCGATCTGGCACGTTCGAGCGCCTGCGAAAGGCGCGAGCGATACCGGTCGGCTCGCGCCACGCTCGCGCTCCAGGTGCGAAGCTGGGGATCGACGCGGCGACGGGCAGCCTCCAGCGTGTCGATGACCCCTGCGCCCGCGCCCGGAGACCCGTCGCAGTGGACCTGCCACGCCGTGCATGCCTCGAGCACCCGGGCATTCTCCTCCTCCACGGACGCGAGAACGGCCCGCGCACCGGAAGATGCCGCGTCGTCGCTCTGTTCGTCTCGGAGCGCCTCTACAGCGCGCGCGCGACCTGCAGGCGTCAGCCTCCAGGCTCGGATCGGCGGCGTCCAGATGACGAGTCCGACCGACGACGCGTGCGCGAGCGCTCCGATGAGGTCCCAACGATCCCAGCCGAGTACTTCGGCGAGCCGTTCGTCACCGGCCGCCCCGCCGACGCGGAGCTGATGGAGGAGAGCGAGAACCGGCTCCGGGCTCCAGCTCGCCCCGGCTGGGGAGCCGGCACGTAGCCCCTCTCCCCGTTGCCGGCCGCCGGACCTCCCCCCACCCCCGGTCACGGGTCGGCCAGCTCCTCATCTCTCCCGAGGGCGCGACGGATGAGCTCGAGGATGACGGCCTCCAGCTCACCCGGCTCGTTCAACTCGAGCTCACCCCCGTCATGGCCGAGGCCGTCGAGATGGACGACCGCCACCCCACCGGCGAGCTCGGTCACGAACGAGACGGTAGCGCCGCCACAGGAGAGGCCGAAGCCGAGCTGGCCGTCCCTGCGTTCGTCTTCGAGCTCAACGCGTATGCCCGTTGGTCGAAGCGCGCCATTCGCCTCGGCGGCAAGCTGTTCGGCCAAGGCGCGCAGGGCAACGTAGCGGTCTGCTCCGACGGGGACCGGCCGACGCGGTGCCGCCGTGATCTCGGCGAGCCTGTCGACGGCCCCGCCCGTGACGAGCCGCGTCACGTCGTTCATGAACGTCGTCACTCACTCCCCCGATCCTCAGGTCTCAGCCACCTCGAAAGCGGTGGCACCAGCACGCGCAAGAGCTGCGTCCTCGTCGGCGGTCCCGCCACTCACGCCGATCCCCCCCACGAGTTGGCCGCCGACTCGGAGCGGCACGCCGCCCCCGAAGATGACGAGCCGGGGGCGGTGCGGCAAGCCAGCGGCGAGCGCCGGATCGTCCCGGAGCAGGGGCCACCACTGGTCCGTCGGGATCCCGAAGGCGACGGCCGTCCACGCCTTGTCGACAGCGAGATCCACGGAGAGCAGGGGCGCACCGTCCATCCTGTCCATTGTGGCCAGCGTGCCGCCGGCATCGACCACCGCGACGACGACCGCGAGGCCGTGCCTGCGTGCTCCGGCGCTCGCCACCTGGACCGCGCGGCGAGCCCGGGCCAGCGTCCATCCCCCCGTCGGCGCACTCGCTCCAGCTCCGGCCGGTTCGTGCCCACCATCTCCTCCCTGCGAAGAGGTCATCGGTAGGCCGACCCCGTCCACCACACGACCTCCTGCGCCTGGAGCCGGCGCACAGCCTCGAGGACGCGGCGCGCAAGCGGCGCAATGTCGTCTCCGATCACACGAACAGTCGGGCCGGCGACAGAGATCGCCGCACGCGCAACCCCATCCCGATCGAGAACCGGGGCCGCGACCGACGACAACCCGAGCTCCGCCTCCTCGACGCTGAAGGCGTACCCACGCCGGCGCGTCTCGACGAGGCAACGCAGAAACTGCTGTTGGTCCCGGATCGTCCGTCCCGTCCGGTTCGAGAACCCGAGCTCGCACGCTAGGCGGGCGACCTCGGGGTTGAACGCGGCGATGGCCTTCCCGGAGCTCGTGCAGTGGACGGGCATCCTCCGTCCCACCCGGGAGGAGAACCGAAGACCTTGGTAGCTTTCCAGGCGTTCCACATAGAAGACCTCGCCGCCAGAGGGCACCGCAACGTGCACGGTTTCACCCGTCGCGTCCCGGAGCTCCTCGAGGAGCGGGAGGGACCGCTCGCGCAGCGAGTTCCTCGCGGCAACGACCTCTCCGAGCTCGTGGAGGCGCTGCCCAAGGCGGTAACGCTGCCCGTCGGCGGAGCGCTCGACGAGCTTGTGGAGGGCGAGAGTCGTCAAGATCCGGTGCGCGCTGCTCTTCGCGACGCCGAGGCGGCGAGCGAGCTCGCTCACTCCGAGGTCGGGCTCCGCCGCGAGCTGCTCGATCGCTTCGAGCCCCATCCCGAGCGAATGGAGCCCGTGCTCAGCCTCGACCGCATTCACGTGCTCCCACCCCCACGCGGCAACCGGCCGTCAGCATATCGACCGCGCCACCGAGCCGGCGGACGTAGCAGCGTGCCTCCCCGAACCGGGGCTTGGAGCCGGGCTGGATGCCCCAGTTTGCCTCGAGGAGCCGGACGTTCTCTGCGTGGGTCACTGCGATCGGGAGCGTGTCCCGGGCCACCGACCAGAGCTCTTCCGCGAAGCCCTCCAGGCGGCTCGAAACCCAGTCCCGCGGCTCGAGCGACGCCAGCTCGCCCCGCTCCCACGCCTGGAAGGGATCGTCACCTCCTCGTTGCAGCGCCCAGAACCGGGCCACATCGGCGGCAACCCGCCCGGGCGGCAGATGGAGCGCTCCCAGGTCGAACATCCTGCCGTGCACGAGCACCCCGACCGGGCGCAGTGCGTCGCGGACGATCGGCGATCGCGTTGCCGGCAGGGCCGAGCGAAGACGAGCGACGATGGCGCTCGCGCTCTCCCGACAGCGCCGCGAAGGGCTGGTGAACACGAGCACCCGATCCCACCCTCCGCGCTCCGAGCGGAGGCGATCGCCCAGGGCCCGGAGCTGGGCTCGCCCCTCGGCGGAGAGCCCCCCGTCGCGGTAGGACAGTGTCGCCCCGTGACGGACGACAATGGCGCGCTCAACGCCGGAGCAGCGGGCTTCGCACACCACCACTGACCTTGTCCGCCTCGTCGTAGAAGTCCTCTCGGTAGATGTCGCGCGGGAAGAGGCGCCGCTCCATCAGCACTCGGAGAGTGGCGTCCACCATCGGCGGCGGGCCGCACACGTACGCGACATGGCCCCCGCACCGATCATGGTCCTCGGCAAGTGCCTCCGTGACCAGGCCCTTCCGCAGCCCGGGGACGCTTCCCTCGGCCGCCACCGGGACGTAGCGAAACTGCTCGGGAACCTGCGCCGCGAGTGCCTCAAGGGCCGCCCGGTCGTAGAGCTCCTCGGGGACGCGCGCCCCGTGATAGAGCGTGAGCTGATGCGGAAGACCGGTCTCCAGGACGTGACGCACCATTGCCTTGAGCGGTGCGAGCCCCGTTCCCCCGGCGACCATGAGCACCGGCTCGGATCGCCCCTCACGGAAGAAGAAGCGACCGTACGGACCAGTGAGCGAGACCTCGGCACCGGCGACCAGGTCACCGAAGATCCATCCGTCGCTCGCGAGGCCACCGGCAGTTCGCTTGACGTCGAGCTCGATCCGCGACGCCCCGGAGGGTGGGGTCGCGATCGAGTACGAGCGCCGGACGGCCGTTCCGGGAACGTCCAGGCTGACGTACTGACCCGGGTTGAACTGCATGGGTCGTTCCAGGTCCAGGACGAGGCGCCGTATCCCGGGGGCAACATCCTCGACGAGGGCGACCTCGGCGCGGTAGTCCTCGACGGGCTGGAAGACCACGCCGGGCTCGACCTGGACGTCGGCCTCGACAACCACGTCGGAACACGGTCGCGCCGTGCAGAGCAGGGCCTTGCCCTCGGCGCGCTCGAAGTCCATCAGGGCGAACTCGGAGCTGTCACGGTGGTCGACCTGACCCGAGACCACAGCGGCCTTGCAGGTCCCACACGTGCCGTGGGTGCACGCGTGTGGGAGCCAGATGCCCGCCCGGAGACAGGCGTCGAGCACGGACTGGCCCTCCGCGCACTCGACCTCCCGCCCGACCGGCTCGATGGTCACCCGGTACGTCACGCTCTCCTCGCTTCCCTCGAGCCCCCCACTTCCCCCGACGAACCAGCGAACCCTCTGGACGAGGCCGAAGGCAGAGCACCAGCTACGTCCTGCACCCCGACCGGGTGCCCTGTCCGCAGATCCCCATCCACCGCTACCGCGCGCCCCGCAACGCCAGGCGACGGAGCGCTACCGGCGGGGGCGACAGCCAGCCCAAGTCGGCACGGGTCGTTCAGGTCAGCACGCTCGTGAACTGCTCGTCGAGCTCACGGGAGATGTAGAAGATCCCCTTGCCCAGCTGGTCGGCAGTCCAGGTGATGGTCGGGAAGTCGGCAAAGGTCTGATAGCCGCCAGCAAAGACCTCGTTGCGGTTGCCCGCGGGATCGAAGAAGTAGATGGTGGTCCCCCGCGTGATGCCGTGGCGCGTTGGCCCGGTGCTGATCGGGACATCGTCCATCGAGAAGCGGTCTCCGGCTTTCAGGATCGAGGTCCAGTCCTCAAGCAGGTACGCAAAGTGGTGAAGCTTCGCATTCGGGCCCTTGATGAACGCGATGTCGTGCGGCGAGTTGCCACAGAACATCCACGACCCGAGGAGCTCCGGATTAGCCAGGTCCGTGACCACCCGCTCCGATGCCTTGAAACCGAGGCACTCGGAGAAGAATCGCTCGACCGCCTCAGGGTCGTCGCACGTCACCAGGGCGTGGTCGACTCGCGGTACACCAACCCCTACGAGATCGCGGGGGTAGGGGTCCGGGTTCAGGGTGCCCGTGGCCGTTCCCTCGTAATCGATGTCGGCGTAGAGCTCGACGACGTGCTCCGACGGCAAGGTGATACGCAGCCCCTCGCCAACCGCAAGGTTCTCTCCGCGGTGCATCCGCACGGTCGTGGCCCCGAACTGCTGGGACCGGGCTTCGAAGGGTTCGAGGTCCTCGACGCTCGCACACTTGTAACCCAGCTTGACGAGCCCGACCCCACCTTCTTCCAACACCACCGAGTGGTGGTCGTACTCGTCCCACGCCTTCAAGTAGAGCTTCCCGCTCGCCGACGCCGTCGGGTACATCCCCAACGTGTCTACGTAGTGCCGCCTGGCCGCCTCCAGATCGGTCACTCGGATGTGAACGTACCCGAGCCGCATCACTCCCATGTTTTCCCTCCTTCACTCTCCAACTACACCATGTCCCTGCCCATCGGCTGTCCCTGCCCATCGGCTCTGGCGCCCCCCGGCGCCACCTGCTCACCGCCCATTGACCCCCTCAGGGAACACCAGCCATCGACCCGTCCCGATGCTCCGGGCGGGGGGGTCGTGGAGACGCCAGGTCCGCTGCGGCAGGCTCCGGCGGAACAGCCCCGCGCACCGCAGGGGCGTCTCCGGGCCCGCCTGGAGCCTGCTGGGGTCGCCCGAGCACGAACGGACTCACTCGGCGCAGCCCCTCCTCGCGCAGCACGACGACCGCCGCCTCCTCCCCGACCGGCGTGCTCCGGCAGAGGAGGCACACCCCACGCTCCGCCTCCTCGGGCGCGAGCACGGACTCGGCCACGGTCGCCACGTACCGAAGCCTCCCTGCGACCAGGTCGGCCTTGCACTGCCCGCAGCCTCCACGCCTACACCCGTAACGACACCGATACCCTGCCCGACGGATGGCGTCGAGGATGGCCTCGCCCTCGCGCACTTCGAGCTCGATGTCGTCCGGGAGCACGCGCACGAGAGCCACCGTCAGGTCCGGAATATCACGAGTGACTTGTGGCCGACGCCCTGGTCGCGCAGGCCTCGTCCGGATTGCGGAGTGAACGGCTGCCCGTCCAGCTCCCAGTGCTTCGGTGCCGTCGGCGTGTAGCTCGGGTCCGAGCCGGCCCACGGGTCGACCATCGCCTCGACGAACTGCTCGAACGGCATGGCCTGCGGCGCGCGGAACGCCGCCGCCGCGCAGAAGAGCGGGTTTCCCCTCCAGTGCACGTAGACCAACTGGTCCTCGCCGAAGACTTCCTGGCGGTCTGCAGAGGGGAACTCGTAGGGGCCGATTGCACGAACGCTCACCGTCAACCTCCTACGGTCTGGGCAGCGTGCCAGGCGGTCCATGACCGCTCGTCGACCGAACCCAGGTACTCGGCGTTGTCGCCCTCTTGGATCCCGTACCACTCGAGCACCTCCGGGACGGTCGGACCGCCGCAGTTGCCCTGATAGATCTGGTGGACGGGGAGCCAGGCCTGGACATACTTCTCCGGCTCCCGATCGAAGATCCACTTGCAGCCGTCGGAACAGAAGTGGAAGCGCTCGCTTCGGTAGACGCTCTCCCGGAAACAGATCCTCGTCGGATCACCGGGCTCCGTGAAGAGCATCGGAACCTGGCACACCTGGCAGAGCTGCGGCAGACCCTGGAAGAAGAAGCGTCCGCCCCCCTCCGCAATCGTTGCCGCCTTCGCCCAGATGGGCCTGAAGTACCGATCGAACGTATCGGGGTACTTCCCGGCGAGCCACGTCTGGTCTTGCTCGGTCGGGATCCAGGTGTTGAACGCGGCTGCAAACCCGAACGAGTAAAGCGTGTGGTACACCTGATGGCTGACGATCTCCTTCTCGGCGATCGCGTGCTCAACGTGCATCGGGGGGCGAATTCCGTAGTACGAGAGGTCCGGGAACAGCCCGCCGAGCATCTGCTGCTCGAAGTAGAGCTCGAAGGCCTCCTTCCAGCTCATCACCTTCCGTGGCAGCATGTAGTCCATCATCTGCGCCACGAGAACCGTCACGCGGTAAGCTCGCCAGAACCACTTGTCGATCCAGGCCTGCACGATCGGGATGTTTGCCTCGTCCTGTTCGAGGAGAAACTTCACGGACTCGAGCCCGAGCGTCATGTGGCGGCTCTCGTCGCTCTGGGCGGAGAACCCGAAGGTCATCGTCGGCAAGTCTCCATTGAAGCTCGCTCCACTCATGAATGGCACGAAGAGGAGGTTCGTCAAGAGGTACTCGAAGCTGAACGAGATCGACGTCAAGAACTCGAACGGCCCAGCCGAGATCGCGTCGTCGAAGAAGGACTTGGGTACCGAGAGGTACCACACGCGGTCGTGCATCTTCGGAAAGCTGTGGAAGCCGCTGTAGTACTTGTTGTAGATCGAAAGCGTGTGGATCTCTGTCTGCGTGTGTCGGAGCTCGTCGAGGCTCTGACAGAGCGAGGCGAAGCGGGCCCCTGGCCCGTCCAGGTACCGCGCCAAGAACGCGAAGTGGCGGTGCGCGGCGTACTCGAGCGGGGTCACCCCCTGGAGGAACAGCTTCATCGCGTTCAGGTAGCGGGCCTCCGACAGGGTCAGGTGCCCCTGGCTCTGCGCGAAGCTGTCGAGGACCGCGTACAGGCGCCGGTCCTTCTCTGCCTGGTACTTGAAGTAGGCGTCAACCGTGAGGCGGAAGGGATCCTCCCACGCATCCCAGTCATGAACCTTTATCCCTTCGAACTCCGTGTACGGATACACCCGCTTGGGTTCAACGTACGACGGGGTCCAGTCCAAGTCCCTCGTTAGCCCTGATCATTCACCGAGCCCCGT
>JAJYMD010000355.1 GCA_021787255.1 Actinomycetes bacterium
GTCAGGGGTGCGGAGCTTGGGGTGCCCCGGACGGTCAGGCGTGCCGGACGGTCAGGCGTGCCGTGGCAGCCACCCTCGAGCAGTTGGAGCGGACGGTGACCGTCACGCGGTAGGTGCCGACGGCGTAGCGATGCGCGAGATGCCAGAGCTCGTGGCGGGAGACCCCGCTGCCCGAGGTGCAGAACTGGGGGATCTCATCGCTCGTGCTGGTGCCGTCCCCGAACGCCACGTCGTAGCCGAGCGCCCCTCGGGCGTGGGCGTCTGCGGCTTCGACGGCGAAGCGCACGACGGTGGTGGTCCCCGAGCCCGTCGCCGTCACGACGACGCTGAGACCGTCGGTCCTGGCGACTGCGCGGACCGCGTGGGGCGGTGCGTCGGACGCGCCGGCCGTTCGCCCGCCAACGGAGGCGCCGAAGCCTCCTGCAGCCAGGAGGACCGACAGGCACCCGGCCGACACGCACGCAAGGCGCCAGAGGGGGGCTCCATGCGCGCTCTCTGCTCGATGCGCTCCCACAAGGCCATCTTCCTACACACAGACGGCGACCGCGAGTCGGACTCGTGCAGACCACCACGGTTAGCATCACCTGGAGTGTCCTGGCGGCCGAACGCACCGTGACTTCGATGATGGGGTCTCCGACGGGGATCATCCACACCGAAGAGCTCACCAAGGTCTATCCGCACGCCGAATTCGCGGCCGTCGATCACCTGAACCTCGATGTCATGACCGGTGAGATCTTCGGCCTCCTCGGTCCGAACGGCGCCGGCAAGACCACGACCGCCGGGATCCTCACCACGAGGGTCGTCCCCACCTCGGGACGTGCGATGGTCGGAGGGGTCGACGTGGCCGCGCATCCGGCGCTCGCCAAGCAGTTGAGCGGGATCGTCTCGCAGCAGAACACGCTCGACCGTCAGCTCACCGTGTGGGAGAACCTGTACTTCCACGGCCGACTGTTCGGGATGGGGGCGGCGGCCTCCCGGCGGATCGCCACCCAGCTTCTCGAGGAGTTCCAGCTCGAGAGATGGGCGAACGCCTCGGTGTACGCGCTCTCGGGCGGGATGGCGCAGCGCCTGATGGTCGCGCGGGCGATCTTCCACCGCCCCGCGGTGCTGTTCCTCGACGAGCCGACGGCCGGCCTCGATCCGCAGAGCCGCCTCACGCTGTGGGAGATCCTCGAACGGCTCAACGAAGACGGCCAGACCATCCTCCTCACCACCCACTACATGGAGGAAGCCGAGAAGCTCTGCGACCGGGTCGCGATCATGGACCACGGCAGGCTCCTCGCCCTCGACACCCCCGAGGCCCTGAAGCGCGGGATCGGGGCGGACACGATCGTGACGGTGCGCTCCACCGGGGATCTCGCTGCCCTCGGCGACCTGCTCAGCCGAGAGGTCCAAGGCGTGGCCCGGACGCGCATCGCCGACGGAGCCCTGCAGCTCTACGTGGGCGGCAGGCGCCGGCTCGTCCCGGAGATCGTGCTCGCGGCCGAGCGCCAGGGCTTCGACCTCATGGACGTCTCGATCGCAGAGCCCACCCTCGAGACGGTCTTCATCACCCTCACTGGAAGGGAGCTGCGCGACTGATGGCGGTCAGGGACGAGGCCATCGGGACCAAGGCGCTGACCCCGATCGGCGGCGACCAGCCGATCGCCGTCCAACTGCGGCCGGTCCTCGCTGCGAGCTACACGGCGCTCGGTGCGCTGCTGCTCCGCGACCTCCTCGTGCTGTGGAAGGACAAGTGGATCTTCGTGCTGCGCACGCTCGTCCAGCCGTTCCTCCTTTGCTTCGTCTTCCTCTTCGTGTTCCCCAAGATCGGCCAAGGCATCGGAGGACGGGGCGTCGAAGCTGAATCCGCGTTCGCGACGATCCTGGTCCCCGGCGTCGTGGGCATCTCCATCATGTTCCAGGGGGTGCAGTCGATCGCCCTCAACATGGCCCAGGAGTTCGGGTTCACTCGCGAGATCGAAGACCGGGTGCAGGCGCCCTGCCCCATCTGGCTCGTCGCGGTCGCGAAGGTGCTCTCGGGTGCAGCACAAGGAGTCCTGTCGGCGGTCATCGTGCTGCCGATCGCTGACGTCGTCCACGCGGCCGGGGTCCACGCGCACCTCGACCTGCACTGGTGGATCGTGCTCACGATCGTGCCGCTCGCCTGCATCTCGATGGCGAGCTTGGGCCTCGTGCTCGGGAGCAGCTTCGAACCGCGCAACATCGGCCTCATGTTCGGCTTCATCATCCTTCCCATCACGTTCTTGGGCGGGACCTACTACTCATGGACCACGCTGGCACCCGTCAAGATCGGCGGGTTCCACTGGCTGCAGACGCTGGTGCTGCTCAATCCCCTCATCTACGTGAACGAGGGAATGCGCGCGGCGTTCACCTCGTTCCCGCACATGCACCTCTACGTCGTCTACCCGGTCTTGATCGGCTTCGCGTCGGCCCTCCTCTTCCTCGGTCTGCGCAATTTCAGGCGGCGCGTGCTCAGCTGACCGACGTCCTCGGGCCACGGCGCCAGCCGTCACCGCCGGCAACGCCGCCCTTGGGGCTCTCGGGCCCACCGCGGGTCGCCTCGGGCCCCCTAGCCTGAGCTGTGACCGAGACCGGGAAGGCTCGCTGCCGCCGCCCCGTCACCACCACCAGGGGCTCGGGCACCGCCACGAGCTCGGCACCGCCACGAGCTCGGGCATCGCCAGGAGCTCGGGACGATCTCAGGCCGGACGGATCTGCGAGCGCAATGCGGCCAGCCAGGCGTCCGCGCGCCGCCAGGCTTCGTCGGCTTCCTCCCGCCGCCGCAGGGCCTGCCGACCGCCCGCGGGGTACGACCCGAGGAACTTCACGTCGGCGAGGTTCGCCCGCAGGTCCCGGAGGCAGTCGGCGACCACCTCGTGCGCGATGTGGCCCGCGAGGTCGATCGCGAAGCAGTACTCGCCGAGCCCCCGCTTGGTCGGACGCGACTCGAGCCGGGTGAGGTTGATGCTCCGGGCAGCGAACTGCCCCAGGATCCCGTGGAGGCTTCCCGGGCGGTCCGCGTCCTGGAAGCACACGATCGACGTTCGGTCGTGGCCCGTGGGCGGCGGGATCCCCTCGGGACCGACCGCGACGAACCGCGTCTGGTTGTCCGCGAAGTCCTCGACGTCCTCTGCGAGGATCACGAGGCCGTAGAGATCGGCGGCGAGACGCGGAGCGATCGCCGCGGCGTGGCGGTCGGGTTGCTCCCCGAGCTGACGAGCGGCATCCGCGGTGGACTTCGCCGCGATCGCCTCCACGTCCGGCAGCTGCTCGGCGAAGAAGCGGCGGCACTGCGCGAGCGCCACCGGGTAGGAGACGACCCTCCGCACGTCCCGGAGCGAGGTCCCCGGCGAAGCCATGAGATGGAGGCGGACGTCCAGCACCACCTCGCGCTGGATGAGGAGGTCGAAGTCGAAGATGAGCGCGTCGAGGGTGTCCCGGACCATGCCGTCGATCGCGTTCTCGATCGGCACGAAGCCGAGGTCCACCGTGCCCGAGCCCACCGCCTCGAGCACGTCGCCGATCGTGTCCATGGGCGTGAGGGCCGCCGCCGCGTAGTCTTCCTGGGTGAGCAGCGCCTCCTCGGTGAAGGTCCCGAGCGGACCGAGGAAGGCCACCGAGGGGGGTGGGGTCGCAGCGGCGCTCATGCCGGGGCAGGATAGTGAGCCCAGATGGACGAGCTCCTCCTGCACCAGCTCCTCGTCGACGTCTCCAAGGGTGACTGCGACCCCGACGAGGCCGTGCGCCGGCTTCGCCGCCTGCCGTTCGCCGACCTCGGGTTCGCCCGGATCGACCACCATCGCACGCTCCGCCAGGGGTTTCCCGAGGCCGTCTACGGCCCGGGGAAGAGCCCCGAGCAGTGCGCGGCGATCGTGGTGGAGCTGCTCCGGGCCGCGCCCGGGCCGGTGCTGCTCACCCGCGCCGACCGCTCCCAGGTGGCTGCGGCCCGGCGGGCCGTGGCGGCGGCTCTCGGGGACGCAACCGGGGACGACATCGCCGAAGGTGGGGACGGCAGGGACGGGGAGCAGGTAGAGCCCGTCGTCACCCGGACCGGGACGCTCTCCACCGCCGCGTGGCGGCGTGCGCCGGCGCGTCCAGGCCGCGTGCTCGTCGTCACGGCCGGCACCGCGGACCTTCCCGTCGCCGAGGAGTGCCGCGCCGTGCTCCGCGCGCTGGGCTTCTCGCCCTCGCTGCTCGCGGACTGCGGGGTGGCGGGCGTCCACCGGCTGCTCGCCTCCGTCGAGGAGCTCCAGGACGCCGACGCCGTCGTCGTGGTCGCGGGGATGGAGGGCGCGCTCGCGAGCCTCGTGGGGGGGATCACCGCGGCGCCGGTCGTCGCGGTGCCCACGAGCGTCGGCTACGGCGCGTCGTTCGAGGGGATCACCGCGCTGCTCGCCATGCTGGCGTCGTGCGCCGCAGGCGTGTCCGTCGTCGGGATCGACAACGGCTTCGGCGCCGCCTGCGCGGTCGCTCGCCTGCTCCGGTGAACCGATAAGCCGATGAGCCGATGAGCCGGGTCGCGTGGTTCCACTGCTTCGCGGGCATCGCCGGCGACATGGCGCTCGGAAGCCTCCTCGACGCGGGCGCCGAGGAGGCCGAGGTCCTCGCGATGCTCGAGCGCCTTCCGGTCGACGGCTGGGAGCTCTGCGTCGAGCGGGTGCTGCGCGGAGGCATCGACTGCACGCGCGCGGTGGTGCGAGCAGAGGACCGCGGCGATCGCCGCCACGCAGACCTCGCCGAAGCGGTGCGTGCGGCCGCGCTGCCCGAGCGCGTCGAGCGACGCGCGCTCGCCACCTTCGCCGCGCTGGCAGAGGTGGAGGGCCTGCTCCACCGGGCAGACCCGGCAGACGTGCACTTCCACGAGGTCGGCGGCCATGACGCGCTCGTCGACGTGGTGGGCACTGCAGCCGCGCTCGAGGTGCTCGGCATAGACGACGTCGCCGTCTCCGCCGTGGCGCTCGGGACCGGGACCGTGCGCGCCGCCCACGGCACCCTGCCCAACCCGCCGCCCGCCGTCCTCCGGCTGCTCGAGGGGTTCTCGACGTACGGCCGGCCGGTGCCGATCGAGCTGACGACGCCCACCGGGGCAGCGCTCCTGCGGGCGCTCGGGTCGCCGTCGCCCGGGGGCGCGATGCCGGCGATGACCGTGCGCGCCTCGGGCTACGGCGCGGGCGCCGCGGAGCTCGACACCCTCCCGAATTGCACCCAGGTCGTGCTCGGCGACGCGAGCCCTGCGCGGACCGGTCCTGGCCAGCCGATTTGCGTGCTCGAGGCGAACCTCGACGACGTGACCGGCGAGCAGCTCGCTCTTGCCCTCGCCACCCTGCTCGAGGAGGGCGCGCTGGACGCGTGGGTCACCCCGGTCGTGATGAAAAAGGGCCGTCCCGGCCACACCTTCCATGTGCTCTGCGACCCTGCCCACGCCGAGCGGCTCTCGGAGGTGGTGCGCACGGCGACCGGGAGCTTCGGCGTGCGCGCCGTCCGGGGCGAGCGATGGCCCGAGCGCCGCCACCTCGAAGAGGTCCGCGTCGAGGGACAGCCGGTGCGGATGAAGATCGGCGTAGAGAGGGCGAAGGCCGAGCCGGAGGACGTCGCCCGGGTCGCGGCGGCGACCGGTCTGCCCCCCGTCGAGGTGGCCTCGCGAGCCGAGGAGGCCTGGCGGCGCGGCCGCCCCTGCTAGCGCGTGGGCGGTCGGGTCGCCTCCAGCGCGACGAGAGAGCTCGTCGGCTACTCCGCGGCCTCGGCGAGCGCCTCCGAGAGGGTCGGGTGCACGAGCATGCTCTCGACGATGTCCTGGACCCGCAGTCCGGCCGTGACCGCGAGCGCGACGACCGAGATGAGCTCGGCCGCGTGCCGGCCGACGATCGAGCCGCCCAGCACCACGCCGGTCGCCGGGTCCGAGATGATCTTCACGAAGCCCCGGGGATCGTCGTCGATGAGCGCCCTCGCCGATGCGGCGAACGGCACCTTCGTCACCCGGATCTTGCGTCCCTCGGCGAAGGCGTCGGCCTCTGCGAGCCCGACGTCGGCGATCTCCGGCTCGGTGAAGATGGCGGACGCGGCCTTGTCGTAATTCAGGTGCCGATGGGACACCGTGTGCCCGATCGCCACGTGCTCGGCGATCTTGCGCCCCTGCATCGAAGCCACCGACGAAAGCGGCAGCTTCCCGGACAGGTCCCCCGCCGCGTAGATGTGGGGGACGTTGGTCTGACAGTGGTGGTTGACCGGCACGTAGCCGTGCTCGTCGACCTCCACCCCTGCGGTGTCCAGCGCGAGGCGCTCGACGTTCGGCAGCGACCCGATCGCGAGCAGCGCGTGCGACCCTGACGCGACGCGGCCGTCGTCGCAGCGCACCGAGACGCCGTCGCCCGAGCGTTCGATCCCCACCGCCCGCGCGCCTTTCATCAGCCTGACACCGCGCCGAAGGAAGTCCTCTTCGAGGACCGCGGCGACCTCGGGGTCCTTGCGCGGCAGCACCTGCTGGCGGCTGACGATGAGCGTGACCTCGGACCCGAGCGACGAGAACATGTGGACGAGCTCGACGCCGGTCACGCCCGAGCCGATGACCACCAGGTGCCTCGGCAGCACCTTCGGCGGGTACGCGTCACGGGTCGTGAGCACCCGGTCGCCGTCGATCGGCGCCCAGTCGGGGATCCTCGGCCGGCTGCCCGTCGCGAGCAGGATCGCGTCGCCTTCGAGCCGGACCGGGCCCTCCGGAGTCTCGGCGAGGACCGAGTGCGGCCCGGACATCCTGCCCTCGCCGCGCAGGAGGCGGATGTCCTGGCTGGCGAGGATGGCCTCGGTCGTCTGGCCGAGGCGCGTCGTGATCGACGCGATGCGCCGTCGCAGCCGCTCCTGGTCCAAGACGGCCCGCACCGGGCCGAGCCCCATCCCCGCGCTGCGGTCGAGGAACGCCATGGCGCCACCCGTCGCGATCATCGCCTTCGAGGGGATGCAGTCCCAGAGGTCTGCGGCGCCACCGATCACGTCACGCTCGACGAGGGTGACCTCGACGCCGAGACGGGCCGCGTACGTCGCCGCCTCGGTGCCGGCCGGACCCCCGCCGATGACCACGAAGTGCACGGGCGATCAGTCGCGCAGGTCGGCGGTGTGGCGGTAGACGTTCGTCGACCGCTTCGTGAAGCCCAGCCGGACGTACAGCCGGTTGGCCGCCTCGCGGTCGGGACGAGAGGTGAGGTCGACCGTGCGGGCTCCCGCCGCCTCGGCGCGCGCGAGCGCCTCTTTCACGAGCGCGGCGCCGATGCCGCCGCGCCGCGCGGCCTCGTCGACCACGACGTCCTCGATCCACGCGCGCACGCCGGTCGGGATCCGGAACACGGCGAGCGTGAGCGCGCCCACCACCCGCCCGGTCCCGTCGCGGGCGACGAGCAGGGTCGTCGCGGGCGACGCCACGATCGCGGCGAGCTCCGCGGCGCCCGGCGCAGGGGCGCTTCGCGAGAGCTGGGGGACGAGGGCGGCCAGCGACTCGACGAGCTCGTCGTCGACGCGCGTCGCCTCCTCGATCGTCAGGTCGCCGGTTCCCGCCACAGCGGCTCGCGCACTCGGTCGTAGAGGACGTCGGGTTGCTCCCCTCGGATCGCGGCGAAGACCTGCTCACCCCAGCGCTCGTGCCCGGCGAGCGGCGAGGGCAGGGTGTCCGCAGCGAACCATCCCACGTCCCGGCACTCGAGCGGGTGCGCCGCGAGGGCCCCGCCGACCGGCTTGCAGTGGAAGACGAGCGAGTAGAGGGGGATCCGCGTGAACCCGAGCCGCAGGCCGTCGAGCACCGCGATGAGGCGGACGGGCTCGACCTCGATCCCGGTCTCCTCGCGCACCTCTTTGACGGCGACCTCCGCCGCGGAGTAGCCGACGTCGCACCAGCCGGTCGGGTACAGCCACGCCCCCGAGTCGGCCCGCTGGATGAGCAGGAGCTCGCCGCGGTCGTTGCCGACGGCGGCGCCCA
>JAJYMD010000369.1 GCA_021787255.1 Actinomycetes bacterium
ACGCTCGCGTCGTCGGCCAGCCCTACCTCCTTATCATCCCCGGATCCAAGGCCACGATCGCCTACCTCGCGTGGATGCGCACCCGCGGCCTTGACCGAGCCATCGGCTCGGTGGGCGGCGCGGTGCTGGGCATCTGCGCCGGCTACCAGATGCTCGGAGGCTCCCTGCACGATCCCGACGGCGTGGAGTCCTCCGATCCTGCCGCCCTCGGGCTCTGCCTGCTGGACGCGTGCACGACCTTCCGGCGCGACAAGGTGACCAGGTGGCGCCGCGGGTACCTGTTCGGCCGACGAGCGAGCGGCTACCAGATCCACCACGGTGTCGTGAAAGCCTCGGGGCCGCCGCTCGTCGAGCTCGACGACGGGCTCGACGACGGGCCCGACGGCCGGGTCGGCGACGGTGCCACCGGCGCCACGCCAGCCGGGGGGATCGTCTGGGGCACCTCCCTGCACGGCCTGCTCGAGTCCGACGGGGCGAGGGCGGCGCTCCTCGAACGCGTCGCACGCAAGGCTGGCAAGCGCATCGGCCACGGCGGGTCCTTCGAGGACGCCCGCCAGCAGCGGATCGACCGGCTGGCGGACGCCCTCGAAGCGCACGTGGACATCGGGGCGCTGGACCGGATCCTCGCCGACGGAGCCGCGCGGTGATCGTCGGCGTTGCCGACGTGCACGACGTGGACGACGTGCTCGAGGCCGTCGCGGCCCGGGTGGGCCACCTGCGGGCGTCGACCGGTGAGGTGCCCGAGGAAGAGGAAGGCTGGCTCGACTGCGACGCCGTCGGCGCGGCGGACCTCGATGCGGCGATCAGCGGCTCGGGGGCGACCGGGACCGGCGAGCGCCGGGTGGCGGCCTCCCTCTTGGTCCAGTCCTACGCGTACCGCATCGCGGCGCCGAGCCTCGCGGCCTACGCCGTCGGCCTGCCCTGGCCGTCGCCGGAGGCCGCCGCCACCTCGGTGCGTCTCGTCGGCGGAAAGGCGCGAGCGCTGTGCTTCCGGGTTGGCGCGCTGGGGGAAGCGGGCGACGTCGAGTCGCTGGTGGACGCGGCGTTCAGCTCCCACCTCGTCCCGTTCGTCTCGACGGCCCGAGCGTCGCAGCGACTGGGTGCACGCCTGGTCTGGTCCAACGTCGCCGCCTCGTGCGCCGCCGCGTTCCGAGCGGTCGAGGGCTCGGCGCGCGAGCGCGGCGACCTCGCCGAACGGTCGGCGATCCGTCGCCGCGCGGCGGAGCTGTTCGAGCACGCGCGCTGGCTGGCCGGCACCGGCCGGTTCGCCGCCTCGAGCGCCGACTGGCGATGGGAGCGGTCCGCGTGCTGCCTGTGGTACCGCACGTCGGGGGGCCGCACCTGCGAGGGGTGCAGCCTCCGGCACGAGGAGGGTGCGTGAGCGCGCCTGGGGAGCCGACCGCAGGTCGGATCCACGTGATCGTGTCCACCGACACCGACCTGCTCGCGCTGCGCACCGCCGTCGAGGGCCTCCCGGACGGCTTCCCGGCGGTCACCGCCGCGACGACCTGGGCACCGGATCCGATCGGCGACCTCGACGACGTGAGCTGCGTCCTGGTCCGGCTCCTCGGGGGACGGCGGGCATGGCCCGAGGGGTTCGAACGGCTGCGCGTCGAGTGCACACGGCGGGGGGTGGCGCTCCTGGCCTTCGCCGGCGAAGCGGTCCCCGACGCGGAGCTGACCGCCGCCTCCAGCGTGCCGAGCGCCACCATCACCGAGGCGTTCGCCTACCTGGTGCACGGAGGCCCGGCCAACCTCGGGAACTTCCTGCGCTTCGTCGCCGACACGGTCTTCTTCGACGGGTGGGGCTTCGAGCCGCCCAGCCCCGTGCCTGCGTACGGAGTCTGGCGCGAGCCGGACCCGGCAGGGACCGGCCCGGTGGTCGCCGTCGTCTTCTACCGCGCCCACCTGGTCGCCGGGAACACGCAGTTCATCGACGATCTGTGTGCGGCGATCGGCGCGGCGGGCGGGCGGCCCCTCGCGCTGTGGTGCTACTCGCTTCGCGACCAGGCTGCGAGACCCATCGTCGAGATCCTCCGCCGCCACGGTGCCAGAGCCCTCGTCACCACGGTCCTCGCCGCCGGCGGCGCGGCCGCTGCGGCCGGGACCCCCGGCGCCCGTGGTGGGCTCGAGGGCGAGGGGTGGGACGTCTCGGACCTGGCGGAGCTGGACATCCCGATCGTCCAGGCCCCCTCGGCCGGGCGTTCGAGCGAGGAGTGGGCGGCGTCCGCTGCGGGGCTCGGCCCCTACGACGTCACCTCGGGGGTCGCGATCCCCGAGCTCGACGGGCGGATCATCGCCCCCGCGTTCGCGTTCAGCGAGGTCGTCGACGACGGGGACCAGCTCGGCACGAGCGTCCGCGCGTACAGGAGCGTCCCGGACCGCGCCGCCAGGGTCGCCGCTCTGGCGGTCCGGCTGGCCGCCTTGGGCGCCAAGGCGCCCTCCAACCGGCGGGTCGCGATCGTCCTCTCCGCCTATCCGACGAAGCGGAGCCGGCTCGGGAACGCGGTCGGCCTGGACACCCCCGCGTCGGCGCTCGCCATCCTGGACGCGCTCTCGGACGCGGGCTATCGGGTCGAGGCGCGGCCGCGCGACGGCGACGCCTTGATGGCCGCGCTGGCCGACGGGCTCACCTACGACGCCGAAGACCTCACGGACGCGCAGCTCGACATGGCCGTCGGCGGCATGCCGGTCGGGAGATACTGCGAGTGGTTCGCCACCCTTCCCGACAGCGCGAGGGAGGAGCTCGAGTCCGTGTGGGGGCCGCCCCCGGGACGCCAGCGGGTCCACGCGGGACAGCTCGTCTTCAGCGGCCTCGACCTCGGCAACGTGCTCGTCGCGATCCAACCCCCGCGCGGCTACGGCGACGACCCGGTAGCCGTCTACCACTCGCCGGCGCTGCCCCCCGCCCACCACTATCTCGCCTTCTATCGCTGGCTCGACGACGTCTGGGGCGCGGACGCGATCGTGCACCTGGGCAAGCACGGCACGCTCGAGTGGCTGCCCGGCAAGGCCGTCGGCCTGTCGGCCGGATGCTGGCCCGACGTCGCGCTCGGTGACGTGCCGCTCTTCTACCCCTTCGTGGTCAACGACCCCGGCGAGGGGACCCAGGCCAAGCGTCGGGGCCACGCGGTGGTCATCGACCACCTCATCCCTCCGATGACGCGCGCCGACACCTACGACGATCTCGCCCGGCTCGAGCAGATGTTCGACGAGCACGCCCAGCTCCAGTCGCTCGACCCCTCGAAGCTCCCCGCACTGCGCGAGCGGATCTGGGCGTTGCTGCGCGAGGCCAACCTCCACGAGGACCTCGGGCTGTCGGAGGTGCCGCTCGACGACCGGTTCGACGAGGTCGTCCTCGCGGTCGACGGCTACCTGTGCACCTTGAAGGACGCGCAGATCCGTGGCGGGCTCCACGTCCTCGGGTCGGTGCCGGCAGGCGACACCCTCGTCGATCTGGTGCTCGCGATCACCCGCCTTCCCCAGGGCAGGGTGCCTTCGCTGCGGCACGAGGTGGCCTCGCAGCTGGGGCTCGACCCGGACGACCCGCTCCACCTCGACCGGATCGAACGGGAGTGCCGTTCGCGCGTGGTGGCGGCCGCCGCGAGAGGCTGGGTCGATGGTGCAGGGTCGCCGACCCTCGAGTGGGTCTGCGACTGGCTCGTTCCCGCCCTGCGCCGGGCCGGCGAGGAGATCGCCAACCTGCTCGCGGGCCTCGACGGCCGCTACGTGCCGGCCGGGCCGGCCGGCGCGCTCACCCGAGGATGCGCCCATGTCCTTCCCACGGGCCGGAACTTCTATTCGGTCGACCCGAAGGCGTTGCCGACGGAGCTCGCCTGGGAGGTCGGCAAGAAGCTCGCCGACGCCGTCCTTCTCCGTCACCTGGAAGAGGAGGGCCGCTACCCGGAGACGGTCGGTCTCGTCCTGTGGGGCACCGCCGCGATGCGCACCCAGGGGGACGACGTGGCCGAGGCCCTCGCGCTCCTCGGGGTCCGCCCGGTCTGGGAGGAGCGGTCGCGGCGCGTCGTCGGCCTCGAACCGGTTCCCCTGGTCGAGCTCGCGCGTCCCCGCATCGACGTCACCCTGCGCATCTCCGGGTTCTTCCGAGACGCCTTCCCTGCCATGGTCGAGCTCCTCGACGACGCCGTCGAGCTCGTCGCCGGGCTCGAGGAACCGCCGGCGCACAACTTCGTCCGGGCGCACGGCGCCGAGGACCCCAGGGTCTTCGGACCTGCGCCGGGTGGGTACGGCGTGGGCATCCTCTCGCTGCTGGAGGGCCGCAACTGGCGCTCCGACGAGGACCTCGCCGCGGTGTACGTCTGCTGGTCGGGCTGGTCCTACGGCAGGAGAGGCTTCGCCCTGCCTGCCGTCGAGGCCATGCAGCGGCGCTTCGCGGCGATCGACGTCGCAGTGAAGAACCAGGACAACCGTGAGCACGACATCTTCGACTCCGACGACTACCTCCAGGAGCACGGCGGGATGGTCGCCACCATCCGGTCGCTCACCGGACGGGACCCGAAGGCCTGGTTCGGCGACTCGGCCAACCCGGCTCGGCCGCTCGTCCGCTCCCTGGCCGAGGAGGCCGCCAGGGTGGTGAGGACCAGGGTCGTCAACCCGAAGTGGCTCGAGGCCATGCGCCGGCACGGCTACAAGGGCGCGTTCGAGATGGCCGCCACCGTCGACTACCTGCTCGGCTACGACGTCACCGCCCACGTCGCACAGCCGTGGATGTACGAACGAGTGGCCCAGGTCTACGTCGCAGATCCCGAGAACCGGGAGTTCCTCGAGCGTTCCAACCCCTGGGCGCTGCGCTCGATCGTCGAGCGGCTCTTCGAAGCCGAAGAGCGCGGCCGGTGGAAGCCCGACGGGGCGACCGACGAGATGCTGCGACGCGCGCTCTTGGAGGCCGACGGGTGGGAGGAGTCCCGGTGAGCTCGCACCTGCCGTTCTCTGCGGTGGTCGGCCAGGATGACGCGAAGCTGGCGCTGCTGCTGGCCGCGATCGAGCCGAGGCTGGGCGGAGCGCTGCTGCGCGGTGACAAGGGCTCGGCCAAGACCACCCTTGCCAGGGGGCTTGCCGCGCTGCTGCCCGGGGGCGCGCCGTTCGTCGAGCTCCCCCTCGGGGCGAGCGAGGATCGTGTGGTCGGCGCGCTCGACGTCGCCGCGTTGCTCGAGTCCCGGGCGCACGCCTTGCGTCCAGGGTTGCTCGCGGCGGCGCACGGCGGCGTCCTCTACGTCGACGAGGTCAACCTCCTGCCCGACCACCTGGTCGACCTCCTCCTCGACGTGGCCGTCTCCGGCGTGAACCGCGTCGAGCGCGACGGGTTCTCCGAGACCCACCCTGCGCGCATCGTGCTGGTCGGGTCCATGAACCCCGAAGAGGGGGAGCTGCGCCCCCAGCTGCTCGACCGCTTCGGCCTGGCGGTCGACGTCAGAGCGCCCGCGGACCCTGTCGTGCGGGCGGAGATCGTGCGCCGACAGCTCGCCTTCGAGCAGAGCGGGGCATCCGACCTCGCCCAGGACGACCAGCTCCGTCGGGTGCTGGCCTCCGCTCACCCGGTGCCCTGCGACGAGGCGGTGATCTCCCTCGCGGCGGAGCTGGCGGTGACGGTCGGCGCCCAGGGGCTTCGAGCCGACCTCGCGCTGTGCCGCGCCGCCGGCGCCTTGGCCGCGCTCGAGGGCGCGCGCAGCGCGGGACCGGCGCACCTGCGCCGTGTGGCGCCGCTCGTCCTCGGTCACCGGCGTCGACGCGACCCCTTCGAGGCGGGCGGTGTCGCGTCCGACGAGCTCGCTTTGGCGATCCAGCAGGTGCTCGGAGGCCCCGGAGCCTCAGAGGCTGCCGCAGGAGACGGACCCCCGCAAGCTGCGTCGCCAGGCGCCGTGCCGCGCACCGCCCTGCCACAAGACGCCGTGCAGGACGCCATGCAGGACGCCATGCACCAGGAGGGCCCCGCACCGAAGCAGGATGCAGTGCGTGACCAGGAGGGCTCCTCACGACGGGACGGGCTCGGAGCGCACGAAGCGGCGCGCTCCGACGGAGCGGGCCCGGAGGGCGGACCAGATGCGCCGGTGAGGGGCGAGCGGGGCGCCCGGGAGGTCCAGGTCGACGCACGCCAGCTTTCCGTGCAGCGGCTCGCTGCGGCAGGAGCGCGGCGCGAGCGAGGGGCGCTCGGAAGAGGCGCGCCGGCACCCGGAGGCGCCAGGGGACGGCTCGTCGGTCACGTGCCCCTCGGCGATCCCCGACAGCACGTCGACGGGGCGGCCACCGCCGTGGCCTACGTCGTCCGCAGCCTCGGGGGCCACGAGGTCGACGCGGACCGAGAGGACCGCACCGAGGACGACCGGCCCGGCGCGCCGCCGCTCGCGCCGGAGGACCTGCGGGCCGCCGTGAGGGCCGAGCCGCAGGCGTCGCTGGTCATCGTCGCCGTCGACACCTCGGGCTCCATCGCCGCACGCCGGAGGCTCGACGCCGCGCGCGCCGCGGTCGTGTCGCTGCTCACCGACGCGTACCGGCGCAGGGACCGGGTCGCGATGGTGGCGTTCCGCGGCGAGTCGGCCGAGGTCGTGCTGCGGCCGACCGGCTCGATCGAGGTGGCGCGAGCACGCCTCGCCGAGCTCCGCAGTGGCGGGAGGACGCCGCTCGCGGCCGGGCTCGCGCAGGTCACGTCGCTCGTCCGGGCGGCGCAACGATCCGGTGGGCCTCGACCAGTGGTCGTGCTGGTCACGGACGGTCGGGCGACCGCGGGTGGCGACGACCCGCTGGCAGCTGCCGACGCAGCCGCCGGGGAGCTGGCGGCGACCGGGGTGCCGTGCCTCGTCGTGGACGCGGAGACTGGCCCGGCCCGCCTCGGCCTGGCCCGGTCGCTCGCGGCGAGGTTGTCTGCCGATTACGCGCTGCTCGAGGACATCGAAGCACCCGCGGCGGGAGCAGCGCTCGCCGAGGCGATCCGGGCTCGGGTGCTCGCGCCGTCGCCGGCAGTGGGCTGATGGGCCCTCGGGACCCTCACTCGGACCCGCGCCGCTGCTCGGGCGTCACCCTCGTGCTCGGCGGCACCCGGTCGGGCAAGTCGGAGGTCGCCGAGCGGCTGGTCGCCGCCCTCGCCTCGGAGGGTGGCGGTGCCGTGACCTACGTCGCGACGGCGTCGCCCGCCGACGAGGGCATGGAGCGCCGCATCGCCGCGCATCGGGCGCGCCGACCCCGCTCCTGGAGCACCGTCGAGCTGGGCTCGAGCTCCGAGCTCCCCGAGCTGCTGAGGCAGCTCGAAGGGAGCGTCCTGGTGGACAGCCTCGGCAGCTGGGTCGCGTCGGCACCGCGTCTCGAGGTCGACGGACCCGCGCTGGCCCGTGCGCTGCAGGCACGCGCCGGGAGCACCGTGGTCGTGTCCGAGGAGGTCGGGATGGCCGTGCATCCTGCCACCGCCGCTGGGCGGACGTTCGTGGACGCGCTCGGACATCTGAACCAGACGGTGGCCGGGGTCGCCGCTCGGGTGCTCTTGGTCGTGGCCGGTCGGACCCTGGAGCTGTAGTGCTCGCCGCCCTCGGGTTCCTCACCCCTTTCGGCCCGGCCCGCGCACCCGGCCCGAGCGCCCTGCGGTGGTTCCCCCTCGTGGGGGCGGCCGCGGGCGGCGCGGTCGGGCTCGTTTGGTGGGCGGCGTCCAAGGGTTGGCACGGACCGCTGGTGCCGGCCGCGCTGGCCGTCGTCACCGACCTGGTCGTGACCGGGATGTTGCACGTCGACGGGCTGTGTGACAGCGCCGACGGCCTGCTGCCCCACCTGAGCCGGGAACGCAGGCTCGAGGTCATGTCCGAGCCCGCCGTCGGCGCCTTCGGGTCGACCGTGACGCTCGCCGTGCTCCTCCTGCGCTTCGCAGCGTTCGGTGGCCTTCGCCCGGACGTCGCGC
>JAJYMD010000165.1:0-4052 GCA_021787255.1 Actinomycetes bacterium
CACCGATCAGGTGGAACGTCGCCGGCGTGAGGCTCGCGTGGAGAGAGACGATGTCGGCGGTCTCGACGAGCTCGTCCAGGTCGACCCGCCGGACATTGTGCTCGGAGAAGACGTGTGCCGGCACCTTCGGATCGGTCGCCACGATCTCGAGGTCGAAGCCGGACAGCTTGCGGGCGACCGCCCGCCCGAGCGTGCCGAACCCGACCAGGCCGACCCTCGAGCCCGCGAGCCGCCGGAGCGGCCCGACCGCTCGGATCGCCGGGAACGTCCCGTCCGCGGCGTGCCGGTTCAGCGCGGCCAGCTTGCGCCAGACGGCGAGCAGCAGGGCGACGGCGTGGGTGCTGACCTCGTCCACGCAGTACTGCGGTGTGTAGGCGACCGGGACCCCGAGCGAGGTGGCGGCTTTCACGTCGACCACGTCGACGCCCACCCCGTAGCGCGAGACGACCTTCACCTGGGCCAGCTCCTCCAGGAGCTCGCGGGTGACGGGATAGGCGAGGACCATGAGCGCGTCGGCGTCCCGGGCCCGGGCCACGAGCTCCTCTGGGCTCGGCTCGTGCAGCTCGACGAGCTCGGCGCCGACGCGCCCGAGGACCGCGCGCTCGATCTGCAGATCTGTGAAGTCCCCGTCGGTCTTGACCACCTTGGCGCTCATCGGGACCCCTCTGCCTCACGGAGCTTTGCCTCACGGAGCTCTGCCTCACGGAGCTCCCACACCGGAGCCGCTCCCTGCGCCATCCAGCCGGCGTCGGACCCCACGACGACGACCGACGCGCCGAGATCGATCCAGCGCTCGGCGTCCGTGGCGTCCGGGCTGAAGATCGCGAACCTGCGGCCCGCCGCGCTGCACTGCGCCGCGACACGCTCCACGGTCCGGCGCACCTCGGGATGGCTCAGCTCCCCGGGATGGCCGAGCGCGGCCGAGAGGTCGCCTGGGCCGACGAACAGCCCTGTGGGCCCTGGATCCAAGGCCAGGATCTCCGGGAGCGCCTCGACGGCCTCGAGCGTCTCGATCTGCGGCCAGAGCTCACCGAGGCGCGAGCCGCGTGCCAGCTGCTCGCGCAGGTGCAACCCGTACAGGTTCGCCGTCGACGGGCCGAGCCCGCGGGTCCCCATGGGCGGGTACGAGCAGCTCCTCACCAGCTCCGCCACCTCGCTCGCCGCCCTGACGCGCGGGACCACGACCCCGTCCGCGCCGAGGTCGAGAACCTTCGGGGCGTCCGCGAGCTGCCTCACCCGAACCCAGCGGTGCGCGCAGCGCGCCGCTCTCAGCTGGGCGAGCAGCGTGGGCTCGTCCCCGACGCCGTGCTCGGCGTCCACGAGGACCAGGTCCAGCCCGCCGCTCACCACGGCCGCGGCTTCGGGAGAGGCGAGGCTGAGGAACGTGCCCACCCTCGGCGCCGCCGCGCTCATGCCGAGACCGGCGAGCGCGCGAGCTCGTCCAGCAGCTCTCTGCGCCTCTCCTCGTAGTGCGCGACGTTGCGCATCTTCACCTCTTCGTAGCCCCGGACGATCTCCGGGAGCCGAGCGAGCTCGCACGCCAGCGCATGGTTCTCTGAGGTCAGGATCTTCACGAGGCGGCGGACGTCTGCCTCGTACTGCGCGGCGAGCCGCCGCTCGGTGCGCCTCACCTGCGTGTGCCCGAATGGGTCCAGGGGGGTTCCCCGCAGCGAGCGAGCCGCCCGGAGCGCGACGAACGCGTAGCGGAACCAGGGTCCGACCTCGATCTTCCTCTCCAGACCCAGCGATTTGAAGATCGGCGGTTGGAGGTGCCAGCTGACCCGTGCCCCTGGCTCTCGAGCCTCGATCGGGAGCGCCTCGAGGTGGAGCCGGGCGACTTCGTACTCGTCCTTGTAGGCCATCAGCTTGTGGAGGCCTCTCGCCACCGCCGCAGAGAAGGCGCCGGAGCGCTGGCCCGCCTGCTGCTCCGCGCGCGCGGCGAGGGCGACGACTTCGAGGTAGTGCGCCGCGTACGCAGGGCTCTGGTACTCCTCGAGGTCCCTCGCTCGGAGCGAGACGAGCTCGGCGAGCTCGGGGTCCTGGCGAATGGCGTCCGGCAGCGCAGGGCCGGCTCGTGAGGGGGATGCCTCGTGATCCTTCTCCCGCTCGACGACGGCCGCCACCTGTGCGCGGTCGGCGATCCACGCCCGGCCCCACCGGAACGCGGCGAGGTTCTGGGGGACGGCGACGCCGTTGAGCTCGATGGCCCGTTCGATGCTCTCCGAGGGGAGCGGAAGGGCGCCGGCCTGGAAGGCGACCCCGAGCAGGAGCACGTTCGCGAACACCGCGGAGCCAAGGAGCCGCTCGGTGAGCCGGACGGGGTCGACGAGGAACAGCCGCTCGGGGCCGACCAGCTCGGAGAGCACCTCCGCGACCCGTGCGCTGGTCGGGAGCGTGCGGTCGGGGTGGGTCACCATGTCGGCGGTGGGGACCGGACTGGTCGAGACCACCGCGACGGTCCTCCCCGGTGCGATGGTGGAGAGGTGCCCGGGGGAGAGCGCGACGACCTGGTCGAAGCCGAGGTAGAGGTCGACGGCACGCGACAGCTGGTTGGATCCCGGCAGAGGGCGCGTGCTCAACCGAAGGTCGGAGACGACGGCGCCGGCCTTCTGGCTGAGGCCGGTCTGGTCGAGCCCCTGGACGTGGAGGCCGGCGTGCGTGGCCGCCATCCCGATGATCTGGCTGACGGTCACGACCCCGGTTCCCCCCACGCCCGGCATCCGCATCGTGAAGTCCCCTGCGTCGAAGAGGAGCCGGGGGTCGGGCAGGGAGCCCGGCTCCGCCGGCGCCTGCTGCCGGCCGGACGGGGAGACCGGCGCCGAGCCGGAGGCGCGCCGGCGAGCGAGGAGGGTCCTCACTGGGCTGGTCGAGCGACGCCGCACGGTGAGGAACGACGGGCAGTTCCCCTCGAGGCAGGAGTAGTCCGCGTTGCACGACGTCTGGTTGATCCTGGTCTTGCGGCCGAGCTCGGTCTCCACCGGTTCGACCGACAGGCAGTTGGACGCGAGCCCGCAGTCCCCGCAGCCTTCGCACACCCGTTCGTTGATGTAGACGCGTCGGGTCGGGGTCGGAAGCTTCCCGCGGGCGCGATCGCGTCGCTTCTCGGCGGCGCAGCGCTGGTCGTGGATCATGACCGTGACGCCGGGCTCCTTCGCCAGGACGTGCTGGGCTTCGAGCACCCGCCTCCTGTGCCAGACCTCCACGCCCCGAGGCAGGCGGACCCCGCGGTAGCGAGCCGGATCGTCGGTGGTGATGAGCACCCGGCGCACCCCTTGGCGCAGGAGGATCTCCGCGACGTCCTGGACCGGTCGGCTGTCGCTCTCGGAGGGATCTTGCCCGCCGGTCATGGCGATCGCGCCGTTGTAGAGCAGCTTGAACGTGATGTGGGACCCCGCTGCGACCGCTGCTTGGATCGCGAGCTGGCCCGAATGGAAGTAGGTCCCGTCGCCGATGTCCTGGAACATGTGGTCGTCGGCCACGAAGGGCTCGAGGCCGAGCCAGGTCGCCCCCTCCCCGCCCATCTGGGCCTTGGTGACGATGGTGCCGACCATGCGCTCGTCCGCCCAGGCGCTCAGCGCATGGCAGCCGGTCCCGACTCCGACCAAGGCTCCTTCGGGTACCCGGACGCTCGAGTTGTGCGGGCAGCCGGAGCAGAAGTACGGCGTGCGCTGCACCGAGGCGATCGGGATCCTCGGCCGTTCCGCGGGCTTGGGGGCGAAGGCGGTCTCGGGGACCCTCTGGCGCAGGCGACCGGCGACGATGTCCGCGAGCTCCCGAGAGTGGAGGACGCCGAAGCCTGGCACGAGCGGCTTGCCCTGCTCGTCGAGGCGACCGACGATCCTCGGGGGATCAGCGGTCCCATAGAGCGCCTCACGGAGGTAGGGCTCCAGAAGCGGCCGCTTCTCTTCGACGACGAGGATCTCGTGCAGGCCTCGTGCGAAGTGCCGGAAGGACGCCGGCTCGAGGGGGGAGAGCATCTGGACCTGCATGAGCCGCACGCCGTAGCGACCGAGCGCGCCGTGGTCCAGGCCCAAGCGCTCGAGTGCGGCGAG
>JAJYMD010000165.1:4062-7830 GCA_021787255.1 Actinomycetes bacterium
AGCATGGAGAGGGTTTGAGTCCAGATTAGAATATAGCGACGGGAAAAGCGGTCAGCGATTTGTCCGCCCCAAATCGTAAGCAGAAAAGGTATTGCGGTGGCACCTGCGACGATGCCGAGCCAGGCGTCGTCGGTGTCCAGGGTGGCCCGGTTGAGCCCCGCAAGCCTGCCGTACTCGATCGCGGCGTCGGTGCGGACCGTCATGATCTCCTGCTCCGTCTGGAGCGAGTCCGGCACGCATGGCGGGCGCACGATCGGGACGTAGGCGCCCGTGCTCGGGACCGGTCGCCCCTCGAGGCCGTGGAGCGCGTCGCCAGACGCGCTGGCGAAGCCGTCGGCGACCGACGCGACGATCTTGAGCGACGTCCAGAGCCCTGAGGAGCGCGACAGCGCGACACCGTGAGCACCCAGCGACAGGATCTCCTCCACGCTCCCTGGGTACAGCACCGGGATGTGCAGGGAGGCGAGCGTGAGCTCCGAGGCGCTCGGGACCATGGAGGACTTGCACGCCGGGTCGTCTCCCACGAAGAGCAGGACCCCTCCGTTGGAGGACGCGCCCGTGAACTGGCCGTGCCAGAGCGCGTCCAGCGCCCGGTCGAGCCCCGGCGCCTTGCCGTACCACACCCCGAGCACCCCGTCATAGCGGGCGCTTCGGAACCCCTGAGCGAGCTGGCTGCCCGCGACCGCCGTCGCAGCCAGCTCTTCGTTCTGCCCGGGGAGGTGGACCACGTCGAGATCGGCGAGCAGCGATCGGTGCCGTGCCAGCTCCTTGTCGAAACCGGCGAGCGGGGACCCGGGGTAACCCGAGACGAACGCCGCCGTGTGCAGACCCGCTGCACGGTCCCTTCGCATCGCGTCGAGCACGACGCGCACGAGCGCTTGGATCCCCGTGAGGAAGATCTCCTCTCCCTCGCCGGCGTCGCGCTCTCCTGGGAGCGGAGCGAAGGCTTTCGCCCTCCGAGTGGCCGTCGGCGTCGTCGAAGTCGTCATGAGCCTCGCGTCCAGTGCTTCGTCGTTCCCGCCGTCGTCCGTCGCGGCTGTCTCGGATGCTCGGCCTGCACGTCGGCCTCCTTCATCGTGCCATCGTGATCGTGCCATCGTCTCACTCCATCCTCCTCACCTTTCAGCGTCGGAGCCCGGGGAGCACCTGGGCGCCGAACCGATCGAGCTGGTCCTGCTGGTCGAGGGAGGCGAACCTGCAGACGAACGTCGTCACCCCCGCGTCGCGAAACTCGCGGAACCACGCCTCCACTGCGTCTGCGCTGCCCGATGGTCCCCAGTCGGCGAGCTGCACGGCCTCGCCGAACTGCGGGTAGTAGGCCCCGATGTAGGCGCGCTGGGCGGCGAGCGCGTCGGCCTTCGTGTCGCCGAGGGTGGTCGTGACCTGGTAGGCGACCTCGAAGCCGGCGAGCGAGCGCAGCGAGGCGAGCTCCGCCACGAAGTCCGCGACCTCTTCGGGATGCGTCGCGCGGCAGCAGGTCAGCCAGCCGTCGCCCAGCTCGGCGACCCGAGCCGCGGCGCTCGAGACGCCTCTTGGGGTGGAGGCGCCGATCGAGGGGTTCGCCACCACCCAGATCGGCGGCGGCTTCTGCACCGGGAGGAGGGGCTGCGGCTCGACGCCGGTCGAGAAGCCGACGTCCTCGAAGGAGAACACCTCGCCGTGGTAGGTCACGCGGCCTTCGGACAGCAGGGCGCGCAGGACCCTCAGCCCTTCCTCGAAGGTCGCGATCCGGCGCCGGTGGTCGAGGCCACAGATCCCGAACTCCTTCTTCACGGCGTCCTCGGCGACGTTCCCTGCGCACGCGCCGAGCACCGTCCTGCCGTTCGACACCACGTCGAGGGTTGACCACGCCTGAGCCAGCTGCACGGGGTTCCTCAGCGTCGTCACGAGGCACGCGGTCCCGAGCAGCACCGAGGTAGTCCGCTGCGCCAGGGCGGCGAGGAGGACCATCGGCTCGTAACGGGGCCGCGCGACGAGGCTGTCGCCCACCCAGAGCGAATCGAAGCCGGCCGTCTCGGCTCGCTCGGCGAGCTCGAGCAGGCCGGGCATGCCGTAGTCGGGCGCGAGCAGCGCCTCTCGGTTGTTCAGGTTCACGCCGACGCGCACCCTCCCTCCGGTCTGCGACGCCCGCTTCACGCGTCGAGGTCCGCCCCGTACAGCTCGCGCGCGGCTGCAGGGGTCACTCGGCCCTCGCGCACGTCCTCGAGCAGCTTGTCGCGGGCCCGCTCCGCCGGAGGTCCGACGCCGCCGCTCCCAGAGCACCGGAAGCTCACGACGTCGCCCTTGCGCAGGTGCACGACCTCCTTGGAGTGCAGCCTGCGCTCGTCGGGGCGTCCTGGGTTCAAGACGGTCTCGCCCAGGACGCCCTCATGTCCGCCCGACAGCCCGTAGGCAGGGAAGACGTGGCGATCGGTCAGATTGGACAAGACGACGTCGTCGACGAGCACGCGGATGTCCTTGCGGACGCCGAGCCCGCCGCGGAAGCGGCCCGCGCCGCCGGAGTCCGCGATCAGCTCGTAGCGTTCGACGAGGATCGGGTTCCTTGCCTCCTGGGCCTCCACGGGGATGTTCTCCACGGAGACCGACGGCGGGACGGCGTCGACGCCGTCCTTGGTGGCCCGGGCGCCCACGCCACCCATCACGTAGTCGTAGAAGACGAAGCTGCGTCCGCTGCCCTCTTCGACGCCCCCGAAGATCGGGTTCACCCACTGCCCGCTCGCCGCGCAGACCCGTTCGGGCACGATCTTCGCGAGCGCGCCGAAGGCGAGCTCGACGATCCGCTGGTTGAGCAGCGCGCGGCCGTTGAGCGCGGCGGGCGGTAGCGGGTTGAAGAAGCACCCGGGCGGCGCGACGACGTGGACGGGGCGCAGCTGCCCTTCGTTCTGGGGGATCCTGTCTCCGGTCGTGATGGCCTTCGCGACCCAGTAGCAGTACGCCCTCAGGTACGAGAGGGTGCAGTTGAGCGACGAGGGCGTCTGGGGGTCGGTCCCGGTGAAGTCGAAGGTCAGGTCGCTCCCGCGGACGCTGACCGCGACCTCGAGGCGGATCGGTGGCGTGCCCGGACCGTAGTCGTCGAGGTGGTCGACGAAGGTCGCGGTTGCGTCGGGCATCGCCAAAAGCTCCCGCCTGACCGCCTGCTCGGAGCGGGTCAGGATCTCTGCCGCCGCGGCGTCGATCACCTGGCTGCCGGTGCGCGCGTGGAGCTCTGCGAGCTTCGTCGCTCCGACGTGCAGCGCGGCGCGCTGCGCGCGGACGTCGCCGAGGACCGCCTCTGGCACGCGCACGTTCGCTGCGAGCAGCTCGAAGAGCTCGCGCACCGGCTCCCCGCGGCGGTAGATGCGGGTGGGGGGCAGGCGCAAGCCTTCCTGGACGCTGTCGGTGACGCCGACCACCGCCTGGCTCCCCGGCGCGGGTCCGCCGACGTCGGTCAGGTGCACGCAGGTCACGACGAAGCCGACGAGCCTCGAGGCGTCGAACGACGGGCTCATCGCGAACAGGTCCGGCAGGTGGCCCGAGCCCATGTACGGGTCGTTCAGCACGACGACGTCGCCGGGCTCCAAGCTCCCCGGGGGGTACGCGCCGAGCATGTTCCTCACGACGTGGGGCATTGCGCCCAGGTGCGCCGGGCTCCTGTTCGCCTGCGCGAGCATGCGGCCGGAGGCGTCGAAGACCGCCGTCGAGTAGTCCCCGCCTTCGCGGACCTGGTCGGAGTAGGCGCAGCGCTGCTGGGCCTCCGCCATCTCCTCGGCGATCCCGGCCAGCCGCCCC
>JAJYMD010000287.1 GCA_021787255.1 Actinomycetes bacterium
TTCACCCGGCTGTGAGCGCCCACGACGCCCGAGGCCCGCGCGCTCCGGACGCGACGGGCACCGGCCCGCTCGCCGCGGTGGACTGCGGCACGAACTCGACGCGCCTTCTCGTCGTCGACGACGCCGGACGCCAGCTCGTGCGGCTGATGCGGATCACGCGGCTCGGCGAGGGGGTCGACGCCTCGGGGGTCCTCGACCCCGCGGCGATCGCCCGCACGGTTGTGGTCTTGGAGGAGTACCGCAAGGTCCTGGAGGACCACGGGGTCCGGGCGGTGCGCGTGGCGGCGACCTCTGCGGTACGCGACGCCTCCAACGGCCGGGAGCTCCTCGACGCCGCCACGCGCGCGATCGGTGCCCCGGCAGAGCTCCTGAGCGGGGAGGAGGAGGGGCGTCTCGCGTTCGCCGGCGCGACGTCGGACCTGTCCTGCGATGAATGCAAGGAGGAGGTCTGCGTCGTCGTGGACATCGGCGGAGGCTCGACCGAGCTCATCGCCGGAGCGTGCTCCTCGACCGAGCCCCCCACGAGCGGCGTCGGCGCCCCCGGCGTCGTGTCGCTCGGGATCGGCTGCGTGCGGTTGACCGAGCGGTTCTTCCACCACGACCCTCCTCTCGCCGACGAGCAGGCGGCGTGTGCTCGCTTCGTCGACGGCGAGATCGATCGGGCCACGCGTGTCCTCCCGGCTTTGGTCCCGGCTTTGGCGGGCGATCCGTGCGCGGGCGACCAGCACCCGGAGCGTCCGGGGCGGACCCTGATCGGTCTGGCCGGGACGGTGTCGACGCTGTCGATGCTCGACCAGGGCCTCGCCGACTACGACTGGGGCCGGGTCCATCACTCGCGGCTCGAGATCGACGCCGTCGAGCGCTGGTGCGAGGTGCTCGCGGCAGAGCCTGCGCAGGCCCGCGCCCGTCGTCCCGGCATGGCGGCCGGCAGGGAGGACGTGATCGTCGCCGGAGCCTTCGTGCTCCGAGGGGTGATGCGGCGCCTCGGGTACTCCAGCTGCCTCGTGTCCGAGACGGACATCCTCGACGGGCTCGCGGCCAGCCTGCGGCTGGGCGCGAGCTCAGCGGGCTGAGGGCGCGGGCTCGTCCGACAGGTCCGGCGCGGGGCCGGGCTCGCACGCATCGACCGGCTCCCGGCCCTCTGCGCGCGAACCGGGACGCCGGCGCGACGGGCGGCGTCCGACCACGAGCACCCAGCCCCCGAAGATCGCGGCGGCGCCGACCAGGAAGGCCGCCAGCCCCGCCTCTTCGTGGGGGGGGGTGAACGAGAAGGTGACGACGCTGCGACCGGCCGGGAGCGCGACCGCCTGGAAGAGGCGGTCGCGAGTGCGCACGGCCACCGTTCTGTCCCCCACGGCCGCCCGCCAGCCCTTCATGGAGAGCTCGCGGCGCACGAGGACCGCAGGGCGGCGGCAGACGGCGACGACCCGTTCCACGCTCTCCTGGGAGAGCGTGCAGGTGCCACCGGCCGCGGTCCCCCCGGCGCCGGCCGAGCCGGCGGGCGCCACCGCTGAGTAGTAGGGGGAGGGACGGGGCGTCAGGTAGACGTCGCCGATCCCGTCGGCATAGACGAGCCGCAGCCCGAGGGTCCTCACCGCCGCTGCAGGGATCTCGTCGGGGAGCGTCACGATCACGCGGACGTCGATGCGCTCGTAGGCCGAGAAGTGCTTCACGAGCTCCTGCAGCGGGGTGGGCCCGGTCGGGTTCAGCTGGCTGTCGCCGGTGAAGACGTTCGGCATGACGTTCGTGTCGAGGTCGCTCTCGATGTACGACGCGTAGCTCTTGGGCAGCGGCAGGTCGTTCTCGTCGGCCTCGCCGAAGCCGAAGTAGCTGCCGTAGTTCGGCGTGAAGGGTCCCAGGGTGTAGAAGCGCCCGAGGCCGGTGTGCGCACGGACGGCGGCGACGAGACCGGTGTCCATGCTCGCGCGACGCGGTGCGGAGAGGTCGGGGACGACGAACATCGCGAGCGCGTCGACGACGACGAGCCCGACGAGCACCCCGGTGCGCAGCCGTCCGCGCAGGCCGAGGGCGGCGACGGCCACGAGCGCCATGAGGCCGAAGCCCCACACGAGGGACCCGTACACGAAGTGGTGCGCCCCTCCGACGGGACCGGCACCGATCCGGTCGGCGAGCCCGCGCCCCGCGTCGAGGAGGGCGAGCGAGATCACGACCGCTGCCAAGAGCGCGGGCAGGACGAACCACCTCGGCACGTCCCCCCTCCGCAGGTCGTCGACGGCGAGGGCCGCCAGCACCACCGACGCGAGCGCGACCGACGGCGGCAGGTAGCGGTACGCGGCCACCTGGTGCATGAGCGGCAGGTAGTCGAACAGTTGCTGGAGCGCGCTGGCGCCGTAGATGCGCCCGAGCGCGAGCACCATCCACGCGACGAGCGCGATGCGCAGCGGCCGCATCCGCCGCGCGTAGAGCGCGACGAGGTCGAGGAGGAGCAGGGTCGTGGTGAGGTAGCCGCCGACGTTGTCCCAGAACACCCTGAGGAACCCTGAAGGGTCGTTCGAGACGTAGCCGAAGATCGGGCCGAAGATGTACGGGAAGAAGAGCGCCGCCGGCGCCGGTCGGTCGAGCGCGACGGCGTCGAAGCCGGTCCCGTGCCGGCCGAGGAACGCTGCGGGGAGGTAGTCGACGAACGCGATGAGGATGGGCGCCGCCAAGGCGATGCCAACGGCAGCGCCCATGACCAGCTTGCGCAGGTAGGCGAGGACCTGCGTGCGGGTCAGCCCCACGCAGCGCACGAGCATCCAGAGCGCGGCGAAGAGGCCGTCGAGATAGGCCATCTCCGGGAACCCCGCGTACAAGGAGAGCGCGAGCGCCACCGCGACGAGCGCCCAGCGTCCAGCCCGCCCCGCGGCCGCGGCGACCCTCGCCTGTTCGGCGGCGAAGACGAGGAGCGGCAGGAGCGCGATCGGGTTGACCGCTGCGTGCCGGAACCACGAGAAGGTGCCGTCCAGCGCGAACGCACAGCCCGCGCCGGCTGCGATCCAGCGCGAGACGTCGAGACGGACGACCAGCGCGTACGTCGCGGCGCCCGAGACGGCCTCGAGCAGCATGTGGAACGGCAGCTGGCCTCCGAGGAAGACGAGCAGGAGGTTCGGCGGGAAGAACGCGGCGGACTGCATCTCGCCGGCGAGCGGCGCTCCGAGCCCCTCGTAGGGGTTCCACCAGGGCAGCCGGCCGCCGAGGATGTCGAGCATCGCACGGTGCCCGAGGGACTGCGCGGTCGTGCCGGCGTTCGGGTCGATCGTGGCGCTGCCGGGGAAGACCCCTCCCGCGTGGATGATGCCCAGACCGCTCGCGAAGTACAACGGGTTCGGGTCGAACACGCCGAGGAGGAACAGCAGGTTGCCCGCGACCACCGCCCCGGCGACCAGGGCGAGCGGGCCGAGCCACTCCGCTGAGGCCGCGCCCCGAAGAGCCTCAACGACCCGCGAGGCAGCCGCACTTCGACGAGCGCGCCCGGGCCGGGAGTCGTCCGGCAAGAGGCTCTGCACCGGCGCTCAAGATAGGCGACCCGGCGCAGTCCGTCCGGCACCACGGGATCCGGTGCAGGAGGCTAACCTCCGGCGGTGGTCCATGACGCGTCGAGCGAGAGCCGCGCGCCCTCCCTCGAGCCGGCTCCCGCCGCGCCGCGGGCCGCTGCGCGCCTGGTCGCGGGCCGCGGGCTGCGTGCGTCGCGACCGGGCGAGGCGGCCTGGGAAGAGCACGTGGCCGGCATCGCCGACAACATCGTTCGCAGCTTCTCGCCGAGGAGAGTCTTCGACGAAGGGTGCGGCACAGGGCTGCTCGTGGAGGCCCTGTGGGACCGGGGCGTGGAAGCGCACGGCCGCGACATGTCCGAGCACGCGATCGGCCGTGTCCGGCCCGACGCCCGGGCCTACTGCCATGTCGGTTGCGCGACGGAGCCGATCGAGGGCTCCTACGACCTGGTCGTGTGCATCGGAGTCCTCGAGCTGCTCGAGCCCGACGAGGCGGACCGTGCCATCGAGCGGCTCACGAGCGTCAGCGACCGGGTCCTGTTCTCCTCGGCTCCCGTCGACTCGGGTGACGGCTCGCTGCGGACGGTCCGACCGGTGGGCTACTGGCTGCGGCGGTTCGCATGCCAGGGCTTCGCGCCGGTCCTCGGGCACGACGCCACGTACGTGAGCCCGCAGGCGGTCCTCTTCGAGCGCGCGGATGCACGGATCCCCGACGACGTCCTCGCGGGCGCGGCGGAGCTCGCCGCGCTGCGGCTCCGTCTCGCCGAGGCGCGCGAGGGCACGGCGCCGCGCGCGCTCGGGTCGAGCGCGGCCGCCGTCGTCGATCGCGAGCTCGAACGTCGGTTCACCGACCTCGCTCGTGAGCTCCAGGCGGAGCGGAGCGGGGCGGAGGCCGCCCGGGCGGAGCTGCGCGCGCTCGAGGCGACCCGGATCATGCGCTACTCGCGGCTGCCCCGCCGCGTCTACGGGCGGCTCAGGCGGGCGCTCCAGGAACCGGCCCGGCCGCACGCCGAGCCGCCGCCCTCCCCGCCACCGGACCCGACGTACGACCTGTGGATCTCGCAGTTCGACGCGATCGACGAGGACCGTCGCCGCTCCCTGGAGGAGCGGCTCTCCGCCCTTGCCTCGCGGCCGCTCGTCTCGGTCGTCATGCCCGTCTTCGACCCCCCGGAGCGCTACCTGCGCGAAGCGATCGAGTCGGTGCTCGGCCAGGTGTACGAGAACTGGGAGCTCTGTGCCGTCGACGACTGCTCGGCGGCCGCGTGGGTGCCCAAGGTGCTCGAGGAGTACGCCGCGCGCGACGAGCGCATCCGGGTGGTGCGGCGGGAGGTGAACGGGCACATCTCCGCCGCCTCCAACACCGCCCTCGAGATGGTGCGAGGTGAGTGGGTCGTGCTCCTCGACCACGACGACGCGCTGAGCGAGCACGCGCTCGCGCTCGGGGTGCTCGCCCTCGCCGAGAGGCCCGAGGCGGGGCTCGTCTACAGCGACGAGGACAAGATGGACGACCACGGGCGGCGCTCGGTGCCCTTCTTCAAGCCGGACTTCGACCCCTTGCTGCTGCTCGCGCAGAATTACGTCTGCCACATGACGATGGCAAGGTCCGATCTCGTCCGCGAGGTGGGCGGCTTCCGCGAGGGGCTCGAGGGCAGCCAGGACTGGGACCTCGTGCTGCGCGTGAGCGAGCGCCTGCCAGCGGACCGGATCCTGCACGTGCCCCACATCCTGTACCACTGGCGCATCCATGCCGGCTCGACCGCGTCGGCGCGTGCCGCCAAGCCGTATGCGACCCGTGCCGGTGCGAGGGCAGTGGCGGACCACCTCGCACGCGTGGGCAAGGAGGGCGAGGTGACCGTGAACGAGGCGACCGGGAACGTGCGCGTGAAATGGCGCCTCCCCGGTCGTCCGCCGAAGGTCAGCGTCGTCGTCCCCACGCGTGACGGCGCGTACCTGAACCGCTGCCTGGCCAGCCTCTACGCGATCACCGACTACCCCGACTACGAGGTCGTCCTCGTCGACAACGGCAGCGTCGAGACGGCGACGAAGGACCTCTTCGCGCAGTACGGCGGGATCGCGAAGGTGGTCCACGACGACAGGCCGTTCAACTTCTCGGCACTGAACAACGGGGCCGTCGCCCACTGCGCCGGAGAGGTGCTCTGCTTCCTGAACGACGACTGCGAGGTGGTGGAGCACGGCTGGCTCGAAGAGCTCGTCTCCCAGCTCCTCCAAGAAGGCGTCGGCGCGGTCGGGGCGAAGCTCCTGTACCCCGACGGCCGGATCCAGCACGCCGGGGTGGTGCTCGGCATGGGCGGGGTCGCGGGCCATCCCGAGCGGCTCGCGGACCGCCTCGACAACGGCCACTTCGGCTGGCTGCAGACGGCTCGATCGCTGTCGGCCGTGACCGCGGCGTGCATGGCGGTGCGACGCGACGTCTTCGAGGAGCTGGGCGGCTTCGACGAGGTCAACCTCGGTGTCGCCTTCAACGACGTGGACCTGTGCCTCCGGGCGCGCGAAGCGGGATGGCGGGTGGTCTGGACCCCCCACGCCGTCCTCGTGCACCACGAGTCGGTGAGCCGCGGCCACGACCCCGACGTACGTCCCGAGGCCTTCGGCCAAGAGGTCGCCTACATGGAGCGGCGATGGGCTCACGTGCTGCGTTCGGACCCTGCCTACAACCCGAACCTCAGCCTCGAGGCGTGGGACTTCTCGCTCGCGTTCCCGCCGCGGGCGCTGTGGTGGGCCGACTGAGGTCCGACGGTCGGGCCGCGCTCAGCCCCGCGCCGAGCCGGGGAGGTCGAGGACGCCTGCGAGCCTGGCCACGAGGCCGTCGGGGTCGCCGTACCAGCGGTCGGCGACCCGGCGGCCGGCAGCCCCGAGCGTGGCTCGCGTGAGGGGGTCGGCGATCGTCGCGACCGCTCCTAGGAGCTCTGCGGTGGACGTGAAGCGCACGCCTCCGCCCGCTCGGGCGAGCCTTGCCGCCACCGAGCCCTCTGGCACCACGATGGGCACGCCGTAGCGGAGCGACTCGACGCACTCGCGGGCGTACACCTCACCGGGCAAGAGGTCAACGAGGCCCCAGGCTCTTGCCATCAGGATCCACAGGTCCATGCGCGTGTGCACCCCGAACTCGGCCACGCACGAACGGGATCGCCAGGCACGCGCGACCCCGCCTTCGACGACGACGACGTGCTCGCGCGCAAAGCGCGCGAGCAGCCAGCGGAGGCGCTCGGACGGCCAAGGGGTGGTCGGCACGCCGACACGGTCGCCCAGGACGAGCAGGTACTCCGGCACGCGATCAAGCCCGTGGTGACGGCGCTCGCGCGCGCCGGGGTCCACCCGCGCGTACAGCCCGACGTGGAGCGCGCCGGGACGCCGTGCGCCACTGGCCTCCCCGCCGCCCTCCCGCGCGCTGGCCTCCCGGGCGCTGGCCTCCCCGCCACTGGCCTGCCCGCCACTGGCCTGCCCGCCGCTGGCCTCCCCGCCACTGGCCTGCAGCCGGACGTCGAGGATCCCGTCCACAGGGGTCCGAGCGATCCCGACGGAGAGCACCGGCGCCTCCGGGGAGGCCGACGCGACCGACCTCGCCAGCCGCCCGACGCCGCCGTCGCCCGCCTCGACGAGCACCGCTCGGTACGGTGATCGAGGGGTCCGGGCGCCGCCGAGGGGGGTGACGTCGAAGGCGCCGTCCGCGAACGGCGTGCCGTCGCCGTCCACGTAGACGTCGACCGCCGCGATCCTGGAGAGCGCCCCAGCGACGCTCCGCAGCGCGGCGGTGCTTTCGGGCGTCGGCGTCTGGGTCCACGACGTGCTGCACACGGCGACGCGGGGAACCTCGGGGCTCGCCGGCACCTCAGAGGTCACGAGGCCGATCGTCGAGCGTGCCGAGCGCTGCCTGCACGCGGGCCAGGTCCTCGCTCAGACGGTCCAGCACGTCCTGGACGAGCAGCTCGAGGTTGCCCACCCGCGCCGCCACGTCGTCGACGCGCGCCGCCACCTTGTCCACGGCGCGGATGAGATCGCCGATGAGCTCGCGGTCCGCCGCGGTCTCGGTGCGGGCGGCCGCGACGACCCGCGCACGGACTTTTGCCCGAACCCCTCCGCCACCGGCGCCCCCGATCGCGCCGCCCGCCGGGCCGTGCGGGGAGATGGCCTGGCCGGCCCCCGAGAGCTGCGCCCACTTGCGGTGCAAGGACGCGACCTCCTCGGCATCGTGGAGCGGTGGCGGCAAGGGTTCCGGGTCGGCACGCCGCGACAGCAGCCGAGGCGCCGGCGGCGGCGCCTCGGCCTCGCCACCACGTCCG
>JAJYMD010000326.1 GCA_021787255.1 Actinomycetes bacterium
CCGACGCCCTGCTTGTCGAGGGTCTCAGCCACGAGGACCTTGGCGAGCGTGGCGTTCTCCGCACGAGCGAGCATCCAGCCGGGCACGTAGCGGCTGAAGATGTCGATCACCACGTAGAGGTAGTAGTAGCTCCACTTCTCGGGGCCGAGGAGCTTGGAGATGTCCCAGCTCCAGACCTCGTTCGGCTGGGTGGCCACGAGCTCGGGCTTCTTCTTCGCTGGATGCGTCGCCTGCCGGCGGCGTTCGCCCACCTCTGTGTGCTCGCGAAGCACCCGGTACATGGTGGAGACCGATCCCAAGTAGCGGCCCTCGTCGAGCAGCTTCGCGTACACGGTGGCTGGCGCCTCGTCGACGTGCCCGTCGCTGTTCAAGACCGCTCGGAGCTCTTTGCGCTCGACCTCGGAGAGGGCCCGGGGCTGGGGCGCGGGCACGCGCTCGGGCCTGGGCGGTGCGGGCGACTTGCGGTGCCGGCGGTAGTGACGGGCCCGAGGCTCACCCAGCGCCGCGCACGCCGCCTTCACGCCGACGACCGGTGCCAGTTCTGCGATCGCCTCGTCGATCACCTGGTCTCGCCCCTCTCGTCCAGCGCGCTGTCGGTGGCGAGCTGCTCCAACAGCGCTGAGAGTTTTCCCTGGACCTCGATCACCTTGCGGGCCTTGTCGAGGTCGGAGACGAGCTTCTCGTTCTTCTTCTTCAGCGTCGCGATCTCCCGGTCCCGGGGATCGGCGGGCTGGCGACCCGAAGACCGGCCGAGCGCCTCGTGGGCGCCCTGGCCCGCCTGGCGGCGCCACTCGGTGACGAGCGAGCTGTAGAGGCCTTCTCTTCGCAGCAGGGCACCCTTCTCCGTCTTGGACAGGTGCTCGTACTCAGCGAGGATCCTCGCCTTGTAGTTGGCCGAGAAACGCCGGGGCGGCCTCGCGCGTTCGGGGACTTCGGGGTCCGGGTCGGTGTGGTTCGTCACGGCGCCATCGTGGCGCGCGTCAACGGCGTGGTTGGTCGTGGTGGTCATTCTGGGGAGTTCCTTCCCCGCCCTCTCAGCTCAACGAATCGGGAGTCCGATCTGTCACTTGCCAGTCCCAAGGGACCACCCCGTTGCCAGCAACATGGGACCACCTCGCGCCCACCGCAGCCGGCGATCGTGATGATCGTGGCGGCCGGTCGGAGTGTCAAGCGCGTCGGCTGCGGCCGGACCGCGCTGCGTCGCTCTGTGGCCGTGGTTCGAGGGTCGGCTTCTCGTTCGGTCGATAGGACTCGCCTTCGATGACGAGCTCCCACGCCGCGCTCTTCAGGCGGTCGACGGCCGACTGGGCGAGCATGGGATCGGCCATCATCGCCAGCCACTCGCTCGGGTCCCTATTCGAGGTCAAGACCGTCGCCGCACGGCGGTGGCGCTCGACGCAGAGCTCGTAGACATCCGCGGTCTCGAGGGCATCGAGTGCCGCCAGCGCGAAGTCATCGAGGATGAGCAGATCGATGCCGATGAGCTTGCGCATCTCAGCGTCATAACTCGCGTCGAGACGTGCGGCCTTCAATCGTTTGAGCAGTTTGTCTGCACGTTCGAAGTGCACACCGATGCGCCGTCGACACGCGATGTGACCGAGCGCGGTCGCCAGGAAGGTCTTGCCGACACCGACCGGTCCCAAGATCAACGCGTTCTGTGCGGCATCGACGAAGCGCATCGAGCAGAGCTCGGACCACACGGCCTTGTCGAAGGTGACCTTCGCGTCGGCGTCCCATGCGTCGAGGTGCATCGTCGCATCGAGCTTGGCATTTCGCGCCCGCCTCCCCGCAGACGAGGCGTCGCGCCGCTGGACCTCGTCTGAGAACAGCTGCTCCAAGAACTCGGCGTGGGAGAGGTCGTGGGTCCGGGCCAGGGCCAGCCGCTCCGGCATGGTGTCGAGGAGCTGTCCGAGCTTCAAGGATCGCATGAGGGAGCGCAGTTCGGCAGAGACGCCCGGAGCCGGCGCGCTCATTGTCCGACCTTCTTGGACGAAAAGGCCGATGCGTCGCGTGCGAAGCGTCCCTGGACGATGACACCATTGGCGCGGCGCCACTCCTCGGGTGCATCCTCACGTGCCCGCTCCAACATGCGGCTGACGAGGTTCACGTCGATCGCTTCGGCATCGAGCGCGCGCCGGCACGCCGCGTCGAGTCGGGCGTCGCCCCACTTCTTGGCCAGTCCCAAGAGCCGGTAGACCTGCCGCATCTTGGTCCAGGGCAGAGGTGAGTCGAGGAGGGCCGCGGCGTAGGTGCCGACGGCCGGACCGATCTCGGCGGCCCGGCGAGTGAGCGACTCGATGTCGCGCATCGCGTAGGCCTCGGTGCCCGGCGGGTAGTCCGCAGGATCGCTGGAACGCCGGCCAGGAGCCATCTTTGGGTGCAGTTTTACGAGCTCGCCGTGCAAGTAGAACTTCACCGTGGTCGAGTCCCGACGCACGCGAAGGGTCTTGCCACGCAGCGTGTAGTTGACGCTGTAGAGGGCCTTGCCCGTCTCGCAGTGGAAGTCGCGGTGGACCTTGGCTGTCGACCACACTGGCGTGTCGAACGGCGTGGCCGGACGCGCCAAGAGCAGTGCGAGCTCTTCTGCCCTGAAGTGCTCCACCGGACGCAGCTGAGTCGTGCCGTGGATGCGCATGCCCGCGGTCGTCATGCACCAGGTCTCTGCACGGCAACGGACGTCGGTGAGGTCCATGAACTCTTCGCCCTTGAAGAAGTTTGTGCGCACATAGGGCACGACCCGTTCCACGCGTGGTTTGTCCGTCGGAGTTCGCACACGGGCTGCATCGATGACGAAGCCCCGGGACTGCGCGTACTCGATGAAGACGTCGTTGAACCGGGGCGCGGTGTTCTCCGCCTCGATGATGATCGAGGACATGTTGTCGGGAATTGCGACCGGGAAGACGCCACCGAAGAACCCCCACGCCGCTTCGAAGCCACGGATCACCTCTTCGGTCGTCTGGAGGAACGTCGGCCAGACGAACATGTGCCGGGAATAGCACGCGGTGAAGATGAGCCCATAGCACACGCGACGCCGCTCGCCGTCGGGGACGAGACCGAGCCTTCCGAAGTCGACTTGCAGCTCGCGACCGGGCGGTGGATCGTCGACGCGCACCGTCGGCTTCCTGCGTCCCGTCCCGCAGCGCTCGACGCAGTAGCGCGCGAGCGTGCGATGCGGGACCTCCACGCCGCGCCGGGCGAGGAGGATCCCGATCTTCACCACGGTGAGGTCGGCCTCCACCCACTTCTTGATCTGGTCGTGCTCTGAGACGAGCGTGCGCCACGCCTCGCCGTGGCCGTCCGTTCGATGAGGGCGCACTGCTTCGACGACCTGACCGATCAGCTCGTCGGTGAGCTGTGCCTCGCTGCTCGAGCGATCCAGCCCGGCTACGGCGCCAGCTGCGATGTAGCGCCTCGCCGTCTTGCGATCGACCCCGACGGCACGGGCGATCGTCCGCTCGCCCTCACCTCTCAACCACCGGCGGAGTGCCTCTTTCACCTGCATCACCGTGACCTCCCTGAACGCCATGGGGCCTCCTCCGCGTCGGCTTCGGAGGCCCAGCCGAGTGATTCCTCGGCCGGCGTTGGTGGATGGTCAGGGTGGTCCCATAACTGGCAACGAAAGTGGTCCCATGCCGCTGGCAAAACTGCCCGTCAGCTGGTCCCATGTGGCTGGCAAACGACAGCAGCAGAACACTCGTCAGGACCCCGCCTCACTCGTCGCCGTCTGGACGGCGCCATCCGCAGGTTCACACGGGTGGTAACTCGGAGCAGAATCCGGACTTATACAGAGTGATGGCGAGGGATCAGCTGCGTGTGGATCGGGAGGCAGCGTTCGTCGCGCTGTTCGACGCCCACTACGGCAAGATCCTGGCCTTCGCGACGAGGCGCATCGGGCCCGACATCGCCAAGGATGTCGTGGCGGACACGTTCGTCACCGCATGGTTGAGGCTCGAGGACCTGCGGGGCGACCCCCTGGTGTGGCTGTACGGACTCGCGAGGGGGGCGCTGGCCAATCACCGCCGTAGGCTCCTTCGCGCCCAGCACCTCTCCGACCGGGCCGAACGGCTTTCGGCGCCCCGTGAAGGAGGCGACCCGGCGGACGACGTCGCGTGGCGGGACTCGTTCGCCTCTGCCTTCGGCCAACTCGCCGAAACCGACCGTGAGGTGCTGCGCCTCGTCGCCTGGGAAGGCCTCGACACTGACGCGGCGGCAGCGGTCCTCGGATGCTCGGCTGGCGCCTTCAAGGTGCGGCTCTACCGCGCTCGTCGACGCCTGCGTCGCTATCTCCGGCTCGATAGCGGTGTCACCCGCGCCATGAGGACCACAGATCCTGCCGGCGCCGTTACGCCCAAGGTCAACCCGCCGCAAGGATTCTTGGCGCCTGCTGTCTCCAAGGAGCTCCCATGCCCATGACCTGGCCAGCCGAAATGGTCGACGCCGAGGTTGCCCGTCACAATCCGGTCCATAGCGACCTCACGCACGCCGTGCGCAGCGCGGAGGCAATCGAGCTCCTCTCTCATATCCTCGACCTCGACTACCAAGGCGCCGTCGACGCCGAGCCCGGAGCTGCCCCGGCCCGTCCGACCCCTCAGGTGGAAGACCAGCCGGGCGTCTGGACCAGAGGGGCGTACCGGCGCTGGATCGCACCTCGACCGAAGCTCGTGCTCGCCGCCGCGACCCTGCTCGTCGTCGGCGCCGTGGCCGGGACGCTCGCATCGCTGGGAGGCGGCGGGCTCAGCCGGCCCTTCAAGACGTCCTGGCGGCCCGCACACCCGCTTGCGGCGCCGGAGAAGGCGGTAGAACGCTCCGGCACTTGGCGGCTCGTCGATGCCCTGCTCACCGGCACCTGGCAACAGAACGTCTACGGCCCGCCTCCCGGGTGGTTCTCGTGCTCGCCGGGTGGTTCCTGCTTCGTGCTCGCCGGCAAGTATCCGTCGGTCAGAGCCGGCGCCCCACTCCTTTCGGAGTCCTTGTACGTCAGTGGTGACCAGGGGGCAACTTGGGCGGCGTTCCCGTTGCCCGCCGGACTCGTGCCCACGACGCCGCTCGAGTGCAGCGGTCCGCAGTGGTGTGCCGCCGGTGCGACGTTCAACGGCCAGCCGGCACTCGCGATCACCCGCAATGGGGGCCACTCGTTCACGGTCGACCCATTGCCCACAGGGGTGGGAACCCTGTTCGGCCTCGCTTGCCCGGCGACAGCCGTGTGTGAAGGGCTCACCGCGGCATCGACTTCGGGGACAACACCGGTCGACGCCACCTTCCTCGTGATCAACAACGGCGGATCGACCTTCCACGACGAAGCCATCGTCGCCGGTGAGTCGATGACCCACCTTGCATGCATCTCGGCCACAGACTGCACGGTCGTCGGACAGACGGATGCAGCACCGTCAGCAGTCTCGGCCGTCACGACCGACCAGGGCCGCACGTGGAAGGCGGGATCCCTTCCGGCCGGCTTCGGGATCGACAGGTGGAACTCGCTGGCGTGCCCTGACGAACGCCACTGCTTTGTGACCGGACAGGTCCCGATGCGAGTCAAGAACCCGCCGATCTGCTCGACACTGAACTCCCAGAGCCCGACGCAGGCGACGACACAGACTCTTCCGAACATGAGCTCGCAGGTAGCGGCGATCTCGAAGAAGGAGACCGAGATTCTGTTTGCCGAGGTTGCGAAGCAGACCACAGTCAACTTGGCCACATGCCGCAACGGGATCTCGAGCTTCGGTGACGTCGCCTCGAGCAAGGACGGTGGGCTGACCTGGACGCCCGAGATGCTGCCGAGCGATGTGCCAGGGCCTTCTCTCACAGGGCTGTCGTGCCCGACGGCGACAGAGTGCTGGACCGGGGGGCAAGAGGCGGTTCCCGTGACGCTCAAAGGCGGCGGGATCGACATGGGATCTCCGGTCCTCATCGGTACGACGGACGGCGGGGCGACGTGGTCCAAGGTCGTCTTCACCGTCCCCTCGACAGCTCCAAACCTGACAAGCCAGACCTACCTTTCGATGGGCTCGGTCACATGCCCTACAGCGAATGTGTGCCTGGCGAGAGGAATGGCTGCGCAGAGCGCTCGTTACGCACCGGTCTACAGCCTCATCAAACCGCGCAACTGAGTGAGCCCGCACGGTGCCTAACCAATCTCGGAGGCGCGGACAGCGCGCGCCGCAGAGATCCGCACGCCATGGTGCCCGACGCTCCCGGAGCCTGGTGTTCACTTGGGGTGCGGTCGGCCTTGTCGTGGTAGTAGTGCTCGTGGTGGTCGTCGTGAGTCAGACGAGTCGCAATGCACCGATCAGTGGGCTCCACTTCACGCCGAAGCCGGTCCCCGCGACGATCGCCGGGGAGATCACCCACGTCCCTGTCTCGTCCTTCAACGCAGCCGGGCCTGGACTTGCAGAGATCACGCACCCCGTGGTCCTCAGCGAACAACCGGCACTCACGTTCACAGGCAAGCCTGGGATCTTCGGTCTCTTCGGGGAGTTCTGCCCCTTCTGTGCAGCGGAGCGCTGGGCGGTCATCACGTCCCTTTCTCGGTTCGGGACGTTCAGGGGCCTGAAAACGATGCAGTCCTCTCCGAAGGACACGGCGCCGAGGACCCAGACCTTCGAGTTCGCGACAGCCACTTACTCGAGTCCCTATGTGTCGGCAAAGCTCCTGGAGATGTTCGGCCAGGACAAGGCGACAGGCAGACATCCCATCATCAAGAGGCCGACCAAAGTCGAAGAGAAGCTGATCGAGAAGTACGATCCGACAGGCACGATCCCGCTCTTCGACATCGGCAACAAGCTCTTCGTCACGGGCGCCACGTACTCGCCGACAGTCCTGAAGGGCCTGTCGAGGGCAACAATCGCGGCCGGCCTGTCGCACCCGTCCGACCTGGTGGCGCGGCTGATCTTGGCAGCCTCAAACTGTCTTTCAGCGGGCATCTGCGCGATCGACGGCGGGTCGCCTCATCCCGTGTGCGCGAGCGTCGGGGTGAGGGACGCTGCGATGGCACTCGGGCTCCGGATCCAACGGGCGCCGGCGACAGACGCCGGCCCCGGTACGAGCATCGAGAAGACTTGACGCACGCGCTGGACGAGGTCTCGGGTGCTACACGCGAGTTGACTCGGTCGTAGAACCTCTGTCACCTATCGCGCGATAGCCGCGTCCCAAGAACACGCCGCGACGGCAGGCCGAAGTGCCGCTACACGGGCACGCAACGATCGCGAGCGCGGTACTGAACTAGCGTCCGTACCCCCCAGATTCGAAGACTCGGTTATCCCGCTGTCATAAGGCGGAACCCAGGCCTTCGGCAAGGCCGGCCGCCCGCCCGTCGCTCATCAACGCGATACCGCGTGATTGTTCAGGAGCCCGCGAGCACCCGGCGCTGGGCCGCCGTGAGGTCGACCGGTCGACGTGTCTTGTGGCGGTAGACCGCCTGCAGCATCCTCGTGTTCTTGTGGCCCAGGAAGTCGGCAACCTCCTGCAACGACGCGCCCGCGGAGACGAGAAGGGTAGCCGCGGAGTGGCGCAGCTCATTCGGGCTGATCGGCTCCATCCCAGCCCCGCGGCAGAGTCGCATCACCTCGCGGCGGAGGTTGTTCTTATCGATGTAACGCCCGATCCCGTTGGGAAAGACGAGGCCGAGGTCATCCCAGGCCTGCGCGTCCAGTCGCTCCCGCTCTTGCTGGTGTTCATGCGCCTTCAGTGCGTCGTAGATGGCGTCGGGGAGCCGTTGCACGCGGTCAGACTCGGCCTTCGTGGCACCGATGACCATGGAGCCATCGGGCAACATCTTGCGG
>JAJYMD010000379.1 GCA_021787255.1 Actinomycetes bacterium
TGGCCGGCCTCGGCGGTCATCTGGTCGATCGTGGCCCTCAGCTGGGCGCCCTCGCCCGCCAGCCCCGCGGCCTCTGCGGTGAGCCGGGCGATCTCGTCGCGCAGCTGGCCGGTCTCCTGCGTGCGCTGCTCGAGCTCGAGCTCGAGCTCGGGGATCTCCTCGAGGCGGAGCAGCAGCGCGCGCAGCTTCGACACGTAGCCGGTGTCGAGGAGGAGCGGCGCGGCGTCCTGGCGGGCGACGATCCGGCGTCTCGTCTCGTCCCAGACCTCCGGAGGGTGGACGGTCTTCGAATTCTCGGCGTTCGCCCAGACCCTCAGCATCGCCGCGACGGTCGGTGCCTCGGCCACGCCGCAGATCGCGGCGGAACGGAGGAGGTGGTCCCAGTCCTCGAGCACCGGGAGGGACTCGTCCCACTCCAGGCCGAGCTCGGCCACGACCGAGCGCGGGACCGCGTAGCCGTTGTTCGGCGTGAAGTTGTCGCGCAGGTGCTCGACGAAGTCGAAGGCGAGGGGGTAGTCGACGCGTGGCCTGCTCGTGACCGCGTAGCCGACGTCGCCGGCCGAGGTGCCCGGCGTCCTCGAGATCTGCTGGGTCGCGACCCCCACGTGCAGCGCGTGACCCGGGGCCCGCTCGGCTGCGGCGCTCAGCGCCTCGACCCAGTGGGCGAAGACGAGGTCGTCGTCGTCGAGGGTGGCGAGGTAACGGCCGCGCGCTTGGCGGGCCCCTACGTTCAGGGGGCGGCACCGCCCGCCCCCGCGCACCTCTACGACCCGCACCCGGTCGGAGAAGGACGGATGGAACTCGGCGACGAGGTCTTCGACCCACCGGGTCGCACCGGGCTCGGGGTCGTGGACCACGACGAGCACCTCGAAGTCGGCGCAGCGCTGTGCCGCGAGGCACAGCAGGGTCTCCTGCAGCGTCTCGGGGCGCTTTCCCTGGGTCCTCACGAGCACCGTCAGGAAAGGGGCCTCGGTCGGCGGGCGGTCCACCTTCGGAGGCTCGGGCACGACCGCCTCGTAGAGCCGCACGAGCTGCTCGTCGTACGCGCCGGGCCCGGCCATCTCGCGCAGCGCGACGAGCTCGGCGCCCACCGGCGTCGTCCGCTGCAGCGGCACCGAGTCCGCGGGGAAGTGCTGGCCGGACACCGCGCGCTCGACGTCCTCGGCGTCGATCTCGGCCCAGCCGAGCAGCGCCATCGTCGACCGCAGCGAGACGGGCGAGAAGTGCCGGACGTGCGCGTCGTCGAGCACACTGCCCCGGCGGGGCTCCCAACGCCCGAGGAGCAGCTTCGTCGCGACGTCGAGGTGGGTGACGTTCGGCACGCACAGCGCGAGCGCGGCACCGGTCTGCTCGCAGAACCAGTGCGCCGAGCGGGCGAGACCCGCCATGTCGGGCACCCTCGCCGGCAGGTCGCCGAGCCACACCGCCGCCACGCGACGCCCGGCGATGGCGCCGAGCGTGTCCTCGAAGACGGCGTCCGGCGCGGAGAGGTCCCCCTCCACGACGTGGGCTCCGAGGGAGGCGAGGCGCTGCGCGCTCGTCTCGTCGGAGGCGAGCCCGAGGGGCGTGAACCCCGCGTCCTGCAGCGCGCCTGCCAGCTCGTCGTCGTCGGAGGCGAGGTCGACCACGACCCAGCCCGGAGCGCACCGACGCCGCCGCAGGAGCTCGAGCAGTGCCCGTCGAGCAGCCGCGGGCACGCTCACGGATCGGCGTAGGAGAACCGGTGGAGCGCGTAGTCGTCGCCGACGAACTCTCCGACCCGGTGCTCGGGGTCGATGGGCTCCGGCATGCCCCCGGCCTCGACGCGGGCTCGCAGCTCTGCCGCGACCGCGCGCGAGAGCTCGTCGGGGGCGGCCTCGAGGCTCGCCAGTCGTTCGAGCGCCAGGTCCTGGCGGCTGTAGCGCCAGGGGAGCAGCACGCTCGCCATCGCCGACTGCTCGAGCTCCCGCTCGCCCGCACGGATCACGCCCGTGTCGTCGAGCCGCTTGTCGTGGAACACCCGCGCGGACGGACGGTGGACGACCCGCCATCCGGCGAGCCGCGCCCGCCAGGAGAAGTCGACGTCGTCGCCATGGAGGAAGAAGAGGTCCGCGTCGAAGCCGCCGATGGCCTGCAGGACGGCGCGGCGCACGAGGAAGCAGGAGCCCGACGCCCAGCTCACGTCGCCGGTCGCAGGGTCGTGGGCTTTCGGGTGCTCGAGCGGGAGCTGGCGGGCCTCGACGATCCCGACGTCCGGCTCGGCGAGCCCGGCCACGAGCTCGGCGACGAGGTGCGGGGAGGCGTAGGTGTCCGGGTTCGTCACGAGGACGGCGTCCGCGGCGGCGTCCTCGAAGAGCCGGTTCTGGCCTCCCGCCGAGCCGAGGTTCGCGCCGTAGTGGAGGTAGGTGACGCGCGCGAAGGGGTGTGGGCCTGGGGCAAGGAGCTCCTCGGCTCGCCGGGCCGTCGGCTCCGGCGAGCTGTCGCCGATCGCGAGCTCGGCCGAGGCGATCGCGCCGGTGCCGAGCGCGTAGGCGCACGCCGCCGAGACGCCGGCCGCGAAGCGCACGACGTCGCTCGGTGCGACCTCGTAGAGGACCGTCTGGACGCGAAGCGAGAGGCTCCCCCCCGACACGTCGGGTTCGCGCATCGCAGGGAGGTTAGCCCGGCGCGCCGAGGCGCTCTCCGGGGAAGGGGTTCGCAGGGAGCGCCGCCGCGCTCAGCCGCTCGACGAGGAGGTGCCGGTCGAGCTCCTCGAGCGTCGTGAAGCGGTGCAGCGACCCGGGGCTCCACAGGAACTCCGAGGTCTCGGAGAAGTGGTCGTAGTGGACGTGCCAGCCCTTCTCCCGCTCTTCGGGGCTGAAGCGGCTCTTGCGCTCGGTGAGCACCTTGCGCCGGCCGTGGTCGCTCGAGCGGATGGGGTAGTGACGGAGCAGGAACCGGTACGGGAAGACTCGCCGGCCCGGGAACTCCGCGTCGTGGCCGCCCGAGGAGGCGAACCGGACCGGCTCGGGTTGCGGTTTCCACGCCTTCTGCTGGCGGAAGGCGGCGTGGTGGTCGCCGAACTCGAACCAGCAGAACGACTCCTCCAGGCGGCCTGCTCCCCCCCAGCGGTCGTCGACCGGCCGGAAGTTCATGACGACGTGGTCGACGCAGTTGAACCCGAACCGCTCGACGCACCAAAGGGCGCGTCGCAGCGACACCCCCGGCCAGGGTGATTGGCGGACCTCGTCGGCGTCGTGGTTCACCACCCAGTCCGCGCCCGAGGCGTGCGCGATCTCCTCCACTCGCCCGAGCAGCTTTTCCAGCTCGAAGTAGCGGGGTGGCGAGCTCTCGGGGAACCGCTCGACGGTGATCCCTTCGTCGTGTGCAGCTCGGCTCGTCGCGATGGCGAAGGTGGCGTCGGTCGACCAGTTGTCCACGAGGTGCACGCGGATCTCGTCGTCGCGCAGGCGCGAGAGGAGGTCCCCGACGACGTCTGCTTCGTTGAAGGTCGTGACGACCGCGAGGACGTCGAACTCCGCGGGCGTGGGCTCGACTGCTGAGGGGTCCCAGCGGTCGAAGATCGTGAGGGGCACCCTGCGCGCCGCCCCGGGCAGGCCGCGCCCTGCGATCCCGCGGAACGCGACGTGCGCGTGCGCGCGGCGCGCGCACAGCTCGTCCCACCACGCCGCGCTCCTCCCCACCCTGACCGTCACCGCGCTCGCCGACGACGGCGTCGCGAGGGGGTGCCAGAGGAGCTCGGCACGCCCGGCGCCCGCCTCGCGGAGGGTCCGCTCGAGGTAGTGGCCGAACGCGCGCACGACGTCGGGCCCGGGGGCGACACCGTCGGGCAGGAGCAGGCCGTTCATCGGTTCATCGGCGCCGAGGGCATCGGTCGGCGACGGCACGGGGCCGACGCTACCGCCGTGCGCCGAGGCCGGTGAGGGGGCCGCGCTGCCCCCGCCGGCGACGCGCGACGATGACCCGGTGCGCGCGTCCTGCCTCCTACGCCGTCTCGGCGCGGCGCTCGCCCGGCGCGCGCTGCTCCGGCGCCTCGGCGAGCTGCTCATCGGCCTGGACTCGGCGCTCGCCCGGCGCGTCGAGGCACCTTCGAAGGAGACCGGGCCGCCCGGGCCTCCCAGGCCTCCCGAGCCGCCCGGTTCGCCGGCTCCGCCCGAACCGCCCGGGCCTCCCAGGCCTCCCAGGCCTCCCGAGCCGCCCGCTTCGCCGGCTCCGCCCGCTTCGCCCGAGCCTCCGCCTTCCCTTGTCGTGCCGCCGACCGTCGTGCCGTTCCTCACGTGCTATCCGCCGGGGCACTTCTACTCGCCCGTCCCGGACCTCGCCGACATCGAGGCGCAGGCCGACCGGCTCTTCGGCTCCGAACGGGACCTCCCGGGGATCGACCTGCGCGTCGAGGCCCAGGTGGAGCTGTTCGGCACGCTCGCGGCCCTCGCCCGGGAGGCGCCCCTGCCGGCCATCCCGGGCACCTCCTCCCGGTACGGCGTGGACAACCCGAACTACGGGATCGGCGACGCGTCGATGCTCCAGGCGATGCTGCGCCACCTCCGCCCGAGCCACTACCTCGAGGTGGGCAGCGGCTACACGACCGCTCTCGCGCTCGACACGAACGAGCGGTACCTGAAGGGCTCGATGGAGCTGTCGGCCATCGAGCCCCATCCCGAGCTGCTTCGCCAGGTCATCCGCCCGGGCGACCGGGTCGAGGTGCTCGCGCAACCGGTGCAGTCCGTGCCGTTGGAGCGGTTCCGCGCGCTGGGCTCTGGCGACGTGCTGTTCCTCGATTGCTCCCATGTGCTGAAGACCGGCAGCGACGTCCAGCACCTCTACACGAACGTCCTCCCGGTCCTCGCCGGCGGCGTGCACGTCCACGTCCACGACGTCTTCTGGCCGTTCGAGTACCTGCACCACTGGGTGGAGGCCGGTCGCGCGTGGAACGAGGCCTACCTCCTCCACGCGTTCTTGCTGTTCAACGACGCGTTCGAGATCGTGCTGTGGAACCACTACCTCGCGCTCGAGCACCGCGACCTCGTCATGGCAGAGCTGCCGGCGATGCTCCGGACACCAGGGGGCTCGATCTGGCTCAGGCGTGCTCGAGGGGCTCACGACGCTCACGCGACCGGCGCGCGCGACGTGGCGTCAGGAGCCGAAGCGACGGCGAGGCCGTCAGGCGTCGATGCCGCCTCGCGGTCGCGTCGGCGTCCCCACCACGCCCAGGAGAGCGTCGCGACGACAAGCGCGCCCGCCACCGCCGCGACGACGAGCCCGACGCCGAGGAGCCGGGGTGCATAGTCGAGCTCGACGACGTGACGTCCCGGGGGCACCACCGCGGAGAGCAGGAGTGTGTCGTAGGTGTGCAGGCGGAGAGGTCGACCGCCGAGGGTCGCGTGCCAGCCCGGGACCGCCGTCACGCGCAGCACGAGGAGCGATCGGACGTGCGCGTCGACCTCCACGGTCCATGTGCCCGCCAGAGACTCGCGCGCGGGCTGGACCGCCGGCGGCGCGGAGCGGGATCCCTCCCAGGCGTTCGACCAGCGGCCGTCTTCGCTGCCGCCTGTGCCCCGGGCGAGGGTGACGAGCGTCGCGCGGCCCGAGCGGGGGACGGCGTAGAGCCCCTCTCCCCGGATCCTGGCGACGAGCCTCGTCCCTCTGGGCCCGGGCACACCCGGTGGCTCGAGCACGTAGGCCGCGCCGAAGAAACGGGCGGTGCGCACCGAGGAGACCTCCGGGCAGAAGAGCGCGTTCTCGCCCGCCGGAGGGGTCTTGGAGGTGCCGAGCAGCCCACCGAGCGCCGCGTAGTACTGGGTCGTCATGATCGGGTCGTAGTCGACGAGCTCGTCGATGCCGTACGCGGCGTTCACGTCGGGCATGACCCCGAGGTCGGGGAAGGAGTGCAGGGACGGGCATGTGCCCATCGCCACGAGCTGCCCGCGGGTGTCGTGCCGGAGCGCCGCGATCGCGGGAGTGACCGGGAGCGGGTCCGGGGTCGACGAGACGAACCACGCCCCGCCCAGGATGCAGAAGGTCGCCTCGATCCCGACGAGGAGCGCGAGGCCGCCGCGGCCGGCGAGCGTGTCGACGACGCGGGCGAGCGCGGCCTGCGCCGGGCTTCGTCGCAGGCCCGCGGCGCCCGCACGCTGGCCACGCGCGAAGCGCGCGAGCGCGACGAGCGCGAGCGCGGCCACCCCGATGCTCGGCCAGAGGAAGCTCGCCTGCCTGACGCTCGACTGGGGATGGGTGAGGTGGTCGAGGCCGATGCCGAGGAGCACCTCGAGCACCGCGAGCACGATGGCGAGGAACAAGGTGCCCGCGACGAGGAGCCGGTCCGTGAGGCTGCGGACGAGCCAGTCGGTGCCGGGTGCGCGCTGGAGGTGCTCGGTGCTCCCCGGCGTGGTGACGACGAGCGCTTGCGCGCCGAACGCGGCGAGCATCGCGAAGCCGAAGTCGAGGAACGTCGTGCCGAGGTCGAGCCGGAAGACCTTCGCCTCGGGGATGTGGCGCATGATCGCCGCGACCGGGGGCGCGAACAGCACGACGAGGAGCACGACGGTGAGGATGGTGAAGGCCCGGACCTCGGGGCGCCGGCGGAGCCAGACGAGACCGACGAGGGCGAGCACGAGGCCGACCGAGCCGACGTAGACCATCGAGACGTACAGATCGTCGGGGCCGATGATCGACGCGAGGTTGGTCGGCACGCCGTTGTAGCCCACGAAGAGCAGGTGGGTGAGGTCGTGGGGGGGCAGCGACGACACGTACGGTCCGTAGACCCGGGCGGAGCTCGTGAGGACCTGTCCCGCAGGAAGGTAGATCGGCGCGACCAGCCCCGCGGCCACAACGAGCGCACCAAGGTGCGCGAGCAGCGCCTTTCGCGCGTCGACGCTGCGGGTGCCCGCCGTCGGCGATCCGGCCTCGTCGACCTCCTGGGAGCGGGCGAGCACGACCACCGCAGCGAAGACGCCGACGAACAGGACGAGGAAGACGTCGATCTGCGGCTCGCCCGCCGCGAAGGCGAGGGCGAGACCGATCGCGAGCAGCACGCTGGGGGCGGCCCGGCGACGTCGGCGCACGACGATCACCGATGCGGCGAGGATCCAGCCGATGAGGGAGCAGACGTCCGCCTCGTAGACGCCGAGCCAGATCGTGAAGGCACCGCTGAGCTCGAAGATGGTCGCTCCCGCGAGGGAGGGGAGCACGCCGAGGCGCAGCACGCGGCACAGCACGTAGGTGCCGGTGCCGGCGACGACGAGCTCGGTCGCGATGGTCGCGCTGTGCGCGAGCGCGAGCGGGAACGCGTACCCGACGGCGATCGCGAGGCCGAAGGGGGCCGACTGGAAGTTGGAGGCAAGCGGCATCCCGAGGAGGTTGGCCGGCTGCCACATCGGGAAGATGCCTGCGTGGACCTGCAGCCAGCTGAGGACCTGCCAGGGGATGAACTGCTGGATCTGGTCCGACGCGACCGCATTGTGGACGTGGGGGTGGACGACGCTCGTGAGGCCGAGCTCCTGGAGGAGGTCGTAGGGGCCGAGCGCCTTCCCATGGGAGAGCGCGGGAGCAAGGAAGCCTGCAGCGCAGACGAGCAGCCAGACGACGGCGGTGGTCTCGGTGAGCACCCGGCGGGTGCCTGCCGGAACCCCGTTCACGACCAGCGAATCTACTCACGTGCACAGGTCGTCCGAGGGCACTCACGCACCCAGGTCGCCCGAGTGCACTCACGGCACCCAGGCCGCCCCAGAGCACTCACGCACCCAGGTCGTC
>JAJYMD010000334.1 GCA_021787255.1 Actinomycetes bacterium
CGGACCGCCACCGGGACCTCGCGGCGGCCCTCCTCGGCACCGTCGCTGTGGCACTGCCGGTCTACCTCGTCGGAACCATGGCCATCGAGGTTCGCCACGCGCTCCACTTCGGCGCTGCGGACCTCGGCTTGGCCGTCGGGGGCTACTACCTCGGCGCCGCGTTGAGCTCGGTGCCAGGAAGCTGGCTCGCCGAGGCAGTGGGCGGCGCTCGGGTGATGCGCGCGATCCTGATCTCGAGCGGCGTCATCCAGCTCGCGATCGCCTCGTTCGCCTCGTCGTGGGCGCTTCTCAGCGCCTTCCTGTTGCTCGCAGGCGCGCTGAGCGGGGTCATGAACCCGGGGACCAACCTGTTCCTCGCCCGCCGCAGCGCTGTGGAGCATCAAGGGCTCGCCTTCGGCCTCAAGCAGTCCGCCGTGCCGTTCGGCTCGCTTCTCGGAGGGCTCGCGGTCCCGGCGGTCGCCCTGAGCGTGGGGTGGCGATGGGCGTTCTTCCTCGGTGCGACCGTGGCGTTCGGCGCGGCCTGGGCGATCCCGGCCTCGCGCACGTCGCTCGCGGAACGGCGCCGCAGACACCGTGAGCAGCCCCGCGCCGAGGTTCGCACCGGCCCTTTGGTCGTGCTCGCGCTCGGGCTCGGGATGGGGATGGTGGCGTCGAGCGGGTGTCTCGCGTTCCTCGTCAGCTCCGCCGTGCACATCGGCTACGAGAAGGGGACGGCTGGGTTGCTCGTGGCGCTGGCGAGCGTGGCAGCGGTCGCCTCGCGCATCGTGAACGGGATCCAAGCCGACCGGCGCGGCCGGCGCCACTTCGCCGTGATCTCGATGATGCTCGGGGCCGGGGTCGCCGGCTACGCCGCGCTCGCGGCGAGCTCCGCGCTCGGCGACAGGTCCCTGCTCGCCGCGGGCGCGATCGTGGCGCTCGGAGCGGGCTGGGGGTGGAACGGGTTGTTCAACTTCGCCGTCGTCCGCTCGCACCCGGACTCCCCGGCGGTCGCGACGGGCGTCACCCAGGTGGGCGGGAGGCTCGGCGGGGTCCTGGGGCCGGTGGTCATGGGGCTCGCGGTCGCGCACGGCTCGTACACCGACGGCTGGCTGCTGGCGGCCGCGGCCTCGCTTTGCGGCGCCGCGGTCATCCTCGTGGGCAGGCGGCTGCTCCGAAGGACGGCCGGCACCTCTGCAGCTCCGATCGGCGCCTGAGCCGAGCGGCTCGACGGAGGGCGTCGGCGGGCCCCGGGGAAGCGGCGTGGCTTCGTTGCGCAGCTGCGGCACGCCTCGCCCCGCACCCGATTCGCCGCTGCCCTGCCGGCGCCAATACCGTACCAGTAGCCCAATAGCGTGGAGGCGGGCGCCCCCCGTCCCATGGCACCACCCGCCGGGCACGGCTGGTCTGGAGCCTACGACCTGGTGTAGATCCCGGACCGGGGCTTTCGACCGACGAGAGGAGCTCAGATGAGCTGGAACAGCTTCAAGACCGATGACCACCTGGGCATCTCGGCCGAGATCACGACGTACCCGAGCGGCGGCGACCGGATCCACGCCTACGTGGTGCGACCTCACGGCGGTGTCCGGGCACCGGGCGTCGTGCTCGTGCACCACATGCCCGGGTGGGACGAGTTCTACCAGGAGTTCGCAGAGCGGCTCGGGCGGCACGGGTACCTCGTCATCTGCCCGGACCTCTACTGCCGTTTCGGCCATGGCACGCCCGACGACGTCGCCGCGAAGGCGCGGAGCGCCGGCGGAGTCCACGACGACAGCGTGGTCTCGGACTGCGCTCAAGCGGCACAGTGGCTGCGCGACGACACGGGTTGCAACGGCAGGATCGGGATCATCGGATCCTGCTCGGGCGGCCGCCACGCGCTGCTCACGGCCTCGCGCGTCCATGGGTTCGACGCGGTGGTCGACCTGTGGGGTGGTGGCGTCATCATGCCCGACGACCAGCTCACGCCGGCCCGGCCGGTCGCGCCCATCGAGTACACGGCCGACCTCGATGCGCCTCTCCTGGGCTTGTTCGGCAACGACGACCAGTCACCGACGCCCGCCCAGGTGGACGAGCACCAAGCGGAGCTGGAGAAGCACGGCAAGGCGTTCCGCTTCCACCGCTACGACGGAGCGGGGCACGGCTTCTTCTACTATCACACGCCCATGTACCGCCAGGCCCAGGCGATGGACGGATGGGAGAAGGTCTTCGCGTTCTTCGAGGAGCACCTGGAGCGGTGAGGGCCAGCTTCGCGAGAGAGGAGAGGCGATGTGCACGATGATCGCGGTGAGCGCCCCGGTCAAGGGAACGGGAAAGGGCCCAGGCGGGTGGTTTCCGATCACCCAGGCGACGATCGGCTACGACCACGCAACCCACTCGGGCACAGAGCACGCGCTCTTGCTCGACTTCACGAACTACGAGCTCGGCGTCGACGCCCGCGTCGCGCTCGAGCTCGACCTCAGGTCGGGACGCTCGCTCGTGTCGCAGTTGCAATCCGCCATCGAGGCCGCGGAAGCGCTCAGCCGCGACGCCTGATGGACGGGGGCAGAACGGGGAATTGCTCCTCGTCGATCTTCGACCGTTGGACCTCCGGGCCGAGCAGGGACCGGGTTCCACGCGAGCTGGACGGCCAGTTGAGCCGCCCTACGGTCCCCCGACCGGTGCCGGGCGGTAGTCACAGGTAGGGTCCTCCGCCAGTGGGTCACCCGTTCGTGCGTAGGCCTGCGCGCGCGAACCGCCGCAGATCGCGTTCAGCTCGCAGGACGCGCATCGCCCGTGGTGCGCCGCAGGGTCGCGCAACGCCATGAGGAGCGGCGCGGTGGCGTAGAGGACGGGCAGCGGGGTGTCACGCACGTTGCCGACGACAAGCGGGAGGAAGCCGCTCGGCTGCACCTCCCCGGTGTGGGACACGAACACGACGCCACGCCCGTCTCCGACTGCGAGCGGCGCTCGCCGATGGCCTCCGCCGAGCGCGCGCTGCTCGACGGCTCCGCGTTCGGCCGGGGGCCACGCGTCGAGGAGCTGGCCGTGCAGGCGCCAGTAGAGGGCCCCGGGGGTACGCGCCTTCGCTCCTTCCTCGCCGTGCACGAGGAGCCGGCGGAAGGACGGCGCCTCGGTCGTCTTGAGGGGGACCCTCCCTGCGATGTCGTAGAGGAAGGCGAGAACGTCCTCGGTCTCGGCGGCGCAAAGGGCCTGGGCCGCCTCGGCCCGCCCGGTGGGCACCACGAAGAAGACGCTCCACATGGCGGCTCGCACCTCCTCGACCAGACGGGCGATGCCCGGGAGCTCGAGCACCGTCGACACGGTGACCGTCGTGTTCACCTGGAGCCTCAGACCGATGCTGACTGCGGCTCGGCAGGCGTTCAGGGTCCAGCCGAAGGACCCCTGCACCCCGCGGAAGGCGTCGTGCGCCGACGGGCTCGCACCGTCAATGGAAAAGGACACCGCCGACGCGCCGCAGCGCCGGAGCGCCGCCAGGGCCGAGGCCGACGCGCGCGGGGTGCCCGCGGGCGACACCCCGACGGACGGACCGGCCTCGGCCGCATGGGCGACCAGGGTCTGCAGGTCCGGCCGGCGCAGCGGATCGCCTCCGGTGAAGATCACCCGCGGCCTCGGGGCGCCGATCGCCGCGAGGTCGTCCAGGACCGTCTCCACCTCGGCGGTCGTGAGCTCGCAGGCGTGACGGTCCGGCACCGACTCCGCCCGGCAGTGCCGGCAAGCGAGGTCGCAGGCCCGCGTGAGCTCGAAGAGGACGAGGAACGGGCGCGCGGACGTGTCGAAACGGAGCCTCCTCACGACGGGCGCTCCCGGTTCGGCGATGGCCACCACCGCCACGATGCCCGAAGTCGGCCGACCCCGCCAGGGCCGAAGGACCTCGATGCGGGGGCACTTGCGCGCGGCCTCGCCCGTCACCCACCTGCGCGCCTGGAGGCGGCAGGAGACTTCGGGGTGCAGGACTGGTAGACCTGCGACATGGAGACCTGGGACACCATCAGAGCACGTCGCAACGTCCGGCAGTACACGGACCAGCCGGTGGCGCGCGAGGATCTCGAACGGATCCTCGACGCGGGCAGGCGTGCACCCTCCTCGACGAACTGGCAACCGTGGCATTTCGTCGTGGTGACCGAGCGCAGGCAGCTCGGCGAGCTGTCGGCGGTGTGGCGCGGCGCCGGGCACGTCGCCACGTCCGCGGCCACGATCGCCCTCGTGGCCTCCGCACAGGACGACGACGCCCGTGCTCGGGTCCTGCAGTACGACCTCGGGCAGGCCACCGCGTACATGATGCTCGCAGCGGCAGATCTCGGGATCGGTTCGGGCCACGCCTCCGTCGACGACCAGGACGAGGCGAGGCGGGTGCTCGGCCTCCCCGAGGGCTACTTCTGCGCATACCTGATCGCGCTGGGCTATCCGGCCGACCGGCCGCTCGCCCCGATCGCACACCCCGACCGGCGGCCCTTCGACGACGTGGTGCACTGGGGCCGCTGGTAGCAGAGGGCCTGCCCTGGGAACGCGTCCTCCCTCGCCGGACGACCGTGCAGCCCGCTGCCCGAGGTAGCGTCGGCCTGTGGACGCCTCGCAGATCCGGCAGGCCTACCTGGACTTCTTCGTGGCACGCGGCCACGCGCCGATCGCCCGGGCGAACCTGGTCCCTCGCGAGGACCCGACGACGTTGTTCACCGGGTCGGGGATGCAACCGCTCGTCCCCTACCTGCTCGGCGCCGCGCACCCGACAGGCGACCGTCTCGTCGATTCGCAGCCGTGCCTGCGCGCCGAGGACATCGACGACGTCGGGGACACCCGGCACACGACGCTCTTCGAGATGCTCGGCAACTGGTCGCTCGGGAGCTACTTCAAGCAGGAGCAGCTGCCCTGGGTCTTCGAGCTCCTCACCGACGTCGTCGGTCTCGACCCCTCCAGGCTGTTCGCCAGCATCTTCTCGGGCTCCCCCCGATGGGACATCCCCCCTGACGACGAGTCCGAGCTGCTCTGGAAGGAGCTCTTCGTCGGTGCACAGCTCGACCCCGTCGTGATCCACGCCGGCTCGGCGGACCAGGCGGCCGCGCAGGGCGTCGGCGACGCGCGCATCGTCGGTTACGACGAGTCCCAGTGCTGGTGGAGCCGGTCCGGGCCACCGGACGCCATGCCGGCCGGCGAGCCAGGCGGGCCCGACTCCGAGGTCTTCTACCTGTTCCCCGAGGTCCCCCACGATCCTCGCTTCGGCGTGCACTGCCATCTGCACTGCGGCTGCGGCCGGTACGTGGAGATCGGCAACTCGGTCTTCATGCAGTACCGCAAGACCCAAGACGGCTTCGAGCTGCTTCCCCAACGCAACGTCGACTTCGGCGGCGGCCTGGAGCGCATCGCGATGGCCTCGGCCGACGCTCCTGACGTCTTCGCGATCGACCTCCTCGCCCCGCTGCTCCACGAGATCGACACGATGCGCGCGTCGGCCCGGGCCCCGGAGCCTTCGGGAGACGACGACCGCCGAGCGGGGCGCATCATCGCCGACCACACGCGCGCCGTGGTCTTCCTCGCGCTCGACGGCGTGGAACCGTCCAACAACACCCAGGGCTACGTCATGCGCCGCTTCGCCCGCCGGGCGATCCGTCAGGGACTGCACCTGGGCATCGACGAAGCGCTCCTGCCCCGACTGTGCACGACCGTGGTGGACACGTACCGCGACGCCTACCCCGAGCTCGAGTCGCGCGCCGCTGAGATCCGCGCGGTGCTCGAGCGCGAAGAGACGCTCTTCCGCAAGACCCTTGCGAGGGGAGTCCGCGAGCTCCCGCGTCTCGCAGGGAGCGAGCTGACCGGAGACGCCGTCTTCAAGCTCTTCGACACCTACGGCTTCCCGCCCGAGTTGAGCGTCGAAGAGGCGCGCTCGAACCTCATCCCGGTGGACCCGTCCTGGCAGGCGAGGTTCGAGCAGCTGATGGCCGAGCAGCGCGACCGATCGCGGACGGCCACCGCCGGGATGTTCAAAGGCGGTCTTGCCGACCGCTCGGCGGCGACGACGCGGCTGCACACTGCGACCCACCTGCTCTACAAGGCGCTTCGCCTCGTCCTCGGGGACCACGTGGTCCAACGCGGGAGCAACATCACGCCCGAACGGCTGCGGTTCGACTTCTCGCACCCGCGAAAGCTCACGCCCGAGGAGCTCGCGAGGGTGGAGGCCATCGTGAACGACGCGATCGCGAGGGGCTGGCCGATGAACGTGAGCGAGATGTCGCCAGAAGAGGCGTTCGCGCAGGGCGCCCTGGGGGCATTCGGGGACCGGTACGGCGCGATCGTCACGGTCTACACCGCGGGAGACCCCACAGGCGAGTGGTACAGCAAGGAGATCTGCGGGGGACCGCACGTCGCCCACACCGGTGAGCTCGGCCACTTCCGCATCGTGAAGGAGGAGTCGTCCGCAGCCGGTGTGCGACGCATCCGCGCCGTCCTCGAATAGCCCTCCGCCGGCAGGGGCGCTCCCACTCCGGCACCGGCCCGATGGAACATGGTGGCATGAGACGTCCGGCCGCCCGGAGAACGGCGCCGCCGATCGGCCGTGCAGGTGCGACGTCACCCGTTGCACGTGCGCGTCCGTCTCGCGAGCCGAGCCCTCGAGCCCTCGAGGCGATGGCGAGCGCCGCCGACCGCGCGCGGCGATACCGAGAGGGAACCGGGGAGACGGAGGGGAGCGACGAGACCGGCACACGGAAGCTCGTCTCGCGCTGGAGGCCGCCCGGTCGGCCGCCGGCGGCCTCGCGCCGCTCGCCCGCCTCCCGGCAGCTCGACCGTACGAGGCCCAAGGCGCGCCGGACGCGGATGCCGATCGTGGCCGCAGCTTTCGGCGTGGTCGTCCTGGCTGCTGCGGGCCTGGGGCTCGGAATGGCACTCGGATCACCCGGCCGGCAAGCGGGACACCCCTCGGAGAACCTGCGCACGGGCGGCGGAGCGTTCACGCACACGGCCACGGGCACCGCGCAGGGGGCAGGCACGCGCACGGCCCAGGGGGCAGGCACGCCGTCAGGGGCAGGAGGCGGGGCGAACGGCAATCCCGCACCTGCGCGAGCCCCCTCGCGGAGCACGGGCGTGAAGGCTCCGCCATCCTCGGAGACGCCGCCGGCTCCGCAGTCGGCGTCGTCTCCGTCAACGCCGCCGTCCTCCAAGACGCCGCCGACTCCGGCAACGCCGCCTTCCAAGACACCGCCCTCTTCGACCACGGAACCGGCCTCCCCCGCTCCGGCCGCCCCTGGAGCTGGCCCACGGATCGTGTCGGTGTCCCCCGCCTCGGGAGCCGCGGGGCGGACGGTGCTGGTCGACGGCTCGGGGCTGTTCAGCAGCAACGGTCTCGTCGTGGCGCGCTTCGGCGCCAGCACCGCGCCGACGAGCTGCAACTCGGAGAGCTCGTGCACCGTGACCGTGCCCGATCTCGGCAGCCGCCCCTCGACGGTGCCCCTCACGATCCTCACCGAGGGCGGCACCTCGAACTCGCTCAGTTTCTCGTACACATAGGCGCAGATCGTCTCCGGTGCCCGTCCTCGTGATGGCTCAGGGACTGGGGACCTCGAGCCAGTCCGGGCCCAGCTGGTCGACCGAGGAGCAGCCCATGAGCACCATCGTCCGGCGCATCTCCGTTCGCAGGATGTCGAGGATCCGCTCCACTCCACGCTCCCCAGCCGCCGCGAGCCCGAAGAGGTAGGGGCGCCCGACCAGCACGGCGCG
>JAJYMD010000174.1 GCA_021787255.1 Actinomycetes bacterium
CTCGGACCTTCACCGCATCGGCTACCGCTACTTCTATCGAAGGCGTTTCATCGCCGTCGGAGTGCCGTACCTGTGCTGGACGACCATCTACTTCTTCGTCTCGCTACCCGGGTCCGACCTGGGGGTCTTGGGCGGGCTCCAGCACTTCGGCTTCCTCCTCGGCACGGGGTACTACCAGCTGTACTACCTGGTGGTCATCATGCAGTTCTACATCCTCTTCCCTGCGATGTTCTGGCTGGTGCGCCGTTTCGCGCGTCACCCCTGGGCGGTCGTCGGGGTCGCCCTGGGCGTGCAAGTGGCCATGACGACGTTGATGCACTGGAACGTGGCGCCTGTCTACATGCGCGGGTACTACGCGACGAGGGAGATCACCTCGTACTTCTTCTACCTCGTCGCCGGAATGGTGGTGGCGCTGCACCTCGGTGCCGTGCACGACTGGCTCCTACGCAACGGCTGGAGGATCTTCGCCGCGACGGTGTTCGCGGCGGTGATTGCCGAAGGGTGGTACATCGCTGCCGCCCGGCACGCCGTCTCGTGGATGGGCTCGGCGTCGGACCCGCTCCAACCGATCGTCATTCCCTTCAACATCGGTGCGATCGCCTGCGTCTACCTCTTCGGCGTGTGGCTTGTCGCCCCTGGTCGGTCGCGCCGCATCCGGTCCATGGCGATGTCAGGCTCGGACAATTCCTACACCGTCTACCTCGCGCAGATGCTCTTCGTCTACGCGCTCGCAGACCTCGGCTGGCACTCGCTCGACCGCGCCGTGCCGTGGCCGTTGGTGACCGCGGCCGCCGTGGCCATCATCTTCCTCGCCTGCGTGCTGATGTCGAGCGTGCTCGCGCGAACGCCGCTCGCCGTCGCGCTCACCGGGCGAAAGCGCGAGCGATGGTCCAGCTGGCTTCCCGAGGGGCTCCGAGGGGATGGGCAGGGCGGGCGGCGGGAGCCAGTCTCGCAGCTCGGATGAGCGACGGCGTCCTCGCCGAAGACGGGAAGCCGAACCGCGCCTACCTCAGGCAGTTCGATCTCTACCGAGTCGTCGCGTTCGTCGGTGTCATCGCTCAGCACGCGGTCCTCTGGCCCGTCCCGGCAGGGAGCGACGTCGGCTGGAGCCTCGTGATGGTGCTGCACGCCACGCGGGAGGTGTTCTTCTTCCTCTCCGCGCTGGTCGCGGGCTACAGCCAGCTCGCTACACGGCGTCCGGTCGTCAGGCTGTGGGTCCACCGCCTCGGTGCAGTGCTGGTGCCCTATCTCATCTGGACGGGGATCTACGTCGTCTACACCCTCGAGTCGTCCGCCCGTCCGGTCACAGCCGGTTCGACGATCGTCCACGACCTGTTGAACGGCTACTACCAGCTGTACTTCCTCGTGGTCCTCTTCCAGTTCTACGTCGTGCTTCCCGGGCTCGTCTGGCTCGTTCGCCGCACCAGAGGTCATCACGGCATCGTGTTCGGCACGAGCCTCGTGCTGCAGCTCGCGATGATGACCGTCTCTCACTACTTCTTCTGGCACGGCGGCTCGCTGCACGCGCTGCGGGCCGTCGACCTGCGCATCATCACACCCCGCTACGTCACGAGCTACCAGCTCTATTTCGTGAGCGGCGTGCTCGCCGCCGACCATCTCGGCGAGCTGCAGGGGCTCGTCGAGCGGCACTCCGCCCGGATCCTGTGGGGAGTGCTCGGGGTCGGCCTTGTCGCGGAGGGGTACTACGCGCTCGGGCTCGAGATCGGGAACACTCCGGGTCACGCGTCGGACCTGTTCCAGCCGGTCGCCGCCGTCTGGTTCCTGGCCGCCTGCGCAGGGCTCTGGGCGCTCGGCTGGCGCTGGGCCGAGAGGGCGGCGGCACGTGCGCCGACGCCCGTCGACCGGCTGGTCACGTGGGGCGCCGATGCATCGGGTGGGTACTACCTTGCCCATGTGCTCGTGCTCCAGCTGATCTTCACGGGGCTGTCGCACGCGGGGCTCACGCAGCCGGGCACCTGGGGCGTTGCGAGTGCGATCCTGTTCGTGGGAACGCTGCTCGCCACCGGCGCCCTTGTGGCGGTGCTGTTGCGGACGCCGCTGCGGGCGGTCCTGACCGGGCCCGATCGACGCAAGGAGCGCGCTGCGCTGCCCGTCTATCCCGCGCGGGAGCGACCGCGGGCGATGGCCGACGCGATCGCCCCGGCGATCACGCGGTAGCCGGCCGGGGTCGGGTGGATGTTGCGGTCGGTGCACATCCAGGTCTGCGCGCATGCGGTCTCGACCGCGTCAGGTGCGGCGGCTCTCGCCCCGGTGTCGGGGACCTGGGCGACCACAGCACCGGCTCGTGCGTAGGCAGCCGAGAGCACGTCGTTCAGCCGGTCGAAGACCGCGACGGTCGCGTCGGCGAACGCCACTTGCCCGAAGTGCGCGTCGGCGACGTAAGGGTCGCCGTGCTGCAGCCCGACGATGAGCAGCCTCCGGTCGCCCGCGGCGCGGAGCTCAGCGAGGATCTCGGGGACTGCCCGCGCGACGCGCCCGATCGCGGTGCTGACGCAGCGCTCGTCGACGTGGTGGTAGGCGAGGCACGGCCAGATGTCGTTGAAGCCGAAGTCGACGGTGACGAGGACCACCTCGCCGGGGTGTGCCTCGATGAAGCGCACCGCTGTGCTCAGCTCCGACCCCGAAGGGTACCGGCACGCCCCCACGCCATCGAGCGCTCCTTGCGCGGTGATGCCCGGGCAGCCGAAGTCGACCAGCCGAAGCCCCGGCCAGCGGCGCTGCTCCATCGCCGTGAGATCGTCGGCGTAGCCCTGGTCGGTCCGCGCGCCATGGGGGTGATGCGGCACGGGCTGGACGCCGACCGCCTCGGACGCCCCGACCGCCACGTAGTAGGGGCCGGACCGGCCGGACGTGCGCGTGGCCGCGCCCGCGGGGAGGGCGCTCAGAAGGGCTGCGGTCGTCGCGAGCACCGCGCCGAGGAGGACGCGAGCCGCGCGGTGTGACGCGTTGGGGCCGTGATGGGCCTGGGGACCGGGACCTCGCACCGGAGCGACGGTAGCGGGCGCGCGTGTTGCCGCGGCCGCGGCATCCACGTGGCCGGTCCGAGGGATCGCGCCGTAGCCTTTGTCCGTGGCATCGCGTGACGACACGACGCGGCGGACCGACTCGGGGATCGAGATCCTCCCTGTCTACGGTCCTGGCGCTCTCGGCGGCTGGGATCCTGCGGAGAAGCTCGGCGAGCCCGGACGGTACCCCTTCACCCGAGGGGTGCACCCGGAGATGTACCGGCGCCGCCTGTGGACGATGCGCCAGTACGCAGGGTTCGGCACCGCCGAGTCGACCAACGAGCGCTTCAAGTTCCTGCTCCAGCACGGCCAGACCGGGCTCTCGTGCGCCTTCGACCTGCCGACCCAGATGGGCTACGACTCGGACCATCCTCGGGCCGACGGCGAAGTCGGCAAGGTCGGCGTCGCCGTGGACTCGCTGGCCGACATGCGGCTCCTTCTCGCAGGGCTGCCGCTCGAGCAGGTCACCACGTCGATGACCATCAACGCGACGGCGGCCATCCTGTTGCTCCTCTACGAGCTCGTGGCCGAGGAGGAGGGGATCGGCGGAGCCCAGCTCGGCGGCACGATCCAGAACGACATCTTGAAGGAGTACATCGCCCGCGGCACCTACATCTATCCGCCTCGCCCCTCGATGCGCCTGATCGTCGACACCTTCGCGTACTGCCGGGACCACCTGCCCAGCTGGAACAGCATCTCGATCTCGGGCTACCACATCCGGGAGGCGGGCTCGACGGCGGTGCAGGAGGTCGCCTTCACCCTCGCCGACGGGATCGCGTACGTCGAGGCCGCGCTCGCAGCGGGGCTCGAGGTCGACGAGATCGCGCCGAGACTGTCGTTCTTCTTCAACTCGCACAACAATCTTTTCGAAGAGGTCGCGAAGTTCCGCGCGGCGCGACGGATGTGGGCGAGGATCATGACGGAACGCTTCGGGGCCAAGGAGGAGCGCTCGAAGATGCTGCGTTTCCATGCGCAGACGGGTGGATCGACGTTGACGGCGCAGCAGCCGGAGAACAACATCGTGCGTGTGACCGTCCAGGCGCTCGCCGCGGCCCTCGGAGGTACCCAGAGCCTCCACACCAACGGGTTCGACGAGGCGCTCGGCCTTCCCACCGAGCGGGCGGCGAAGCTTGCCTTGCGCACCCAGCAGGTCGTCGGCTACGAGACCGGAATCGCCGACACGGCGGACCCGCTTGCCGGGTCGTACTACGTCGAGGCGCTCACCGACGAGGTGGAGCGGCGAGCAATCGACTACCTGCGGCGCATCGACGAGATGGGAGGGGCGGTCGCCGCGATCGAGGCACGCTTCCCCCAGGACGAGATCGAGGCGGCCGCGTACGCGTACGCGAAGGCGGTCGACGACGGCGAGAAGGTCGTGGTCGGCGTCAACCGGTTCGTCGACGAGGAGGTCGAGCCTGCCGAGGTGTTCCCGGTCGACCCCGAGCTCCAGCGCACGCAGGTGGCACGCCTCGAGCGCGTGCGCGCCGAGCGAGATGCCGGCGCTGTCGAGGCCGCGCTCGAAGACGTGCGCGCTGCGGCACGTGGCACGCAGAACCTTCTCGTCCCGATGAAAGAGGCGTTGCGCCGGATGGCCACGCTCGGCGAGGTCTCCGACGCCCTGCGTGCCGAGTGGGGCGTCTACAGCCCGGGAGGCTGATCCCCGTACAGCCCGGGAGGCTGATCCCCATACAGCCCGGGAGGCTGATCCCCCGGGCAGCGGCTCACGCCAGCAGGTGCTCGCGTAGGGACGGCTGGGTCGCGGCGTCGATCGCCGTCCAGGCGAGCGCGGTCGCTCCGTCGCGCACTGCTACGTCGCCAGATGGCGTGACGGTCGCGGCGGCGAACGCGTGCTGGTGGTTGACGGCGCCGCCGGTGTGCAGGCCGATCAGCGGGTGGATCGTCGGGACGGCGAGCGAAACGTTGGCCATGTCGGTCGAGAAGGTCGGGAGCGGCGCCCCTTCGTCGTCCAGCGTGAACCTGCGCCCCAGCGCTTCGGCGTTGGCGCGGTACGCGGCGAGGAGCGGCGCGTCGCTCTGCATATGGGAGTACACCGGCGAGCACTCCTCGAAGGAGACGGTCGCGCCCGTTGCGTGCGCTCCCGCCTCGAAGCACGCACGAACCCGTTGGTCCAGCCGCTGGAGGTCGGGGAGCGTCGTGGCGCGGCACATGAAGCGGCCGCGGACCTTCTCGGGGATGATGTTCGCCGCCACGCCGCCTTCGAGCACCACCCCGTGCACCTGGTCGCCGGGGTGGAGCTGCTGGCGCAGGAGCCCGATCCCGACCTGTGCAACGGTCATCGCGTCGAGCGCGTTGACGCCTTCCCACGGCGCAGCGGACGCGTGGGCCTCACGCCCGGAGAAGGCCACGTCGAAGTGCGACACCGCGAGGCATTGCCCGGCAAGGCGGTCTACCGGCCAGGGGTGCACCATCATCGCTGCATGGGCGCCGTCGAATGCGCCCCGTTCGAGCATGAGCACCTTCCCTCCGCCGCCCTCTTCGCCGGGAGTGCCCAGGACGAGGACGGTGAGCCCGACCTCGTCCGCGATCTCGGCGAGCGCGAGGCCAGCGCCAACCGCAGCAGCCGAGATCACGTTGTGCCCGCACGCGTGGCCGACGTCGGGCAGGGCGTCGTACTCGGCGCAGATCGCCACGACGAGCTCTCCGCTCCCGGCGCGCGCCGAGAAGGCGGTCGGCATCCCGTAGGCGCCCATGGTCACCTCGAACCCGTCCAGCATGCTCGCGACCGCCGTAGCGGAGCGGTGCTCCTCGAACGACGTCTCGGGATGGGCGTGGAGGTCGTGGCTCAACGCGACCAGGTCTCCGATGCGCCGGTCGATGACCGACGCGGCTCGCAGCTTGGGGTCCATGACCGCGCTACTCGATGATCGCGACCACGTCGCCGCCGCCCACCGAGTCACCGGCGACCACATGGACCTCCCTCACGACGCCGTCCCGCTCGACGCTGATGGCGTTCTCCATCTTCATCGCCTAGAGGATGCAGACGGTCTGGCCCGCGTGCACCGTGTCGCCCGGAGCGACGAGGACCTTCACGATGGTTCCCTGCATCGGCACGGTGACCGCGTCGGGCCCGGACGCGGCGCGCGGCGAGCGCCCTGCCTCTGGCCTTGGCCGCGCGGCGCGGGTCTTCGGGGCTCTCGTCGAGGGCGCGCGCGTCGACGCGGTCATTGCGCAAGGTACCCAGAGCTTCAGTCGGTAGCGGCGTCCGTCGACCTCGGCGGTGACCTCTCTCAGCTCCAGCTCCTCCGATCCCGCGGCGGCCGTGGACGTCTCGCTGCGCTCGGGCTCTGCCTTCACGGCCGTGACGCGGGAGAGGTCCAAGCGCTCCTCGACCCACTTGGTCGAGTGGCGCGCCTCGGCGAAGTCGGCATGCAAGAGGATGGCGATATCGGCCGGGATGGTCGTCGCGATCCCCGAGATGTGCGTCTCTTCGAGTGCTCGCAGCATCCTGCGGCGCGCGGCGTCGCGGTCCTCGGCCCACACGACCAGCTTGGCTACGAGGTTGTCGTAGTACTGGCTGACGGTGTCCCCTGCCGCGTAGCCGGCGTCGAGCCGGACCCCCGGCCCCGCCGGGGCGTCGAATGCCGTGATGACCCCGGGGGAGGGGGCGAAGCGTCCGCCCGAGGGGTCTTCGGCATTGATCCTGACCTCGATCGCGTGGCCGCGCCGCACGACGTCGTCCTGGCCGAAGGGCAGCGGCTCCCCCGCGGCGATACGCAGCTGCCAGGCGACGAGGTCGAGACCGGTGACCAGTTCGGTGACGGGATGCTCGACCTGCAAGCGCGTGTTCATCTCGAGGAAATAGAACTCGCCGTCCTCGTAGAGGAACTCGACCGTACCGGCGTTCACGTAGCCGCAGGCCCGGCAGACGTCCACCGCCGCGGCACCCATCGCACGGCGCACCTCGTCGGGGAAGTCGGGAGCCGGCGACTCTTCGATGAGCTTCTGGTGTCGACGCTGGGCCGAGCAGTCGCGCTCGCCGAGCCACAGGACGTTGCCGTGGGCGTCCGCGAGCACCTGCATCTCCACGTGGCGGGGCCAGGGCAGGTAGCGCTCCAAGTAGACCTCGGGGCGCCCGAACGAGGCCTGTGCCTCACGCCGGGCGGACTCCACCGCCTCGGCGGCATCCTCCGGTGCGCGCACCACCCTCATGCCGCGCCCGCCTCCACCGAAGGCCGCCTTGACTGCCACGGGCCACCCGTGGCTCTCGGCGAACTCGAGCACCTCGTCAACGGCCTCGATCGGCTGCGAGCGCCCTGGCACGCCTTGGACGCCGGCGCGAGCCGCCGCGAGCCGCGAACTGATCTTGTCGCCCATCACCTCCATCGCCTCGGGCGGCGGCCCGACGAACGTGACCCCGAGGGAGGTGACTGCCCGGGCGAAGTCGGCGTTCTCGGAGAAGAAGCCGTAGCCGGGATGCACGCCGTCGGCACCGCTGCGCCTCAGGACCTCGAGGATCGCCTCGGTGTTCAGGTAGCTCTCCGCGGCGCTCTGGCCGCCGAGGGCGTACGCCTCGTCGGCCATTCGGACGTGCATGGCCTCCCGGTCGAGGTCCGAGTAGACCGCGACGGTCCCGATACCCATCTCCCGGCAGGTTCGCATGACCCTGACGGCGATCTCCCCCCGA
>JAJYMD010000277.1 GCA_021787255.1 Actinomycetes bacterium
TCCGCGACACTTGGGCCGAACAAGGGCCTCTGGACGCAGCCGGTGGTGAGGAAGCTCCACCTGGAGGGTCAGTACCGAGACTGAACCATCGAGACTGAACCATCTCCATCGAGACTGAACCATGTCCCGCGGTGCATGGGAACCAGGTCGGGGGACTGGGAGACGTCGGGCCACATGCTGGAACTGAAGTCGATCTCGAAGTCGTACGGCCCGGTCCGGGTGCTCGACGGCGTGGACCTCACCCTGCGCGAAGGGGAGGTCCACGCCGTCTTGGGCGAGAACGGCGCGGGCAAGTCGACGCTGATGCGCGTTGCCGCCGGCCTGGTCCGCCCCGACGCAGGTTCGGTCTTGCTCACAGGCGAAAGACTTCGGGAGGGCACAAGGAGGGCGTTTCGCTCGGCAGGAGTCGAGATCGTGACTCAAGAGCTCACGTCGGTGCCCGCGCGCAGCGTTCTCGAGAACGTGTTCCTCGGGGAGCCCGTCGCTGCCGTCGGGACCCTGCGTCGATCGGCGGCGGCGGCTCGTTTCCAGGAGGTGTGCGAGGATGCCGGCCTCCAGCTCCCACCCGACGTGACCGTGCGGGAGCTGTCGATCGCGGACCAGCAGATCTTGGAGATCCTTCGGTCCCTCATCCGCCGCCGGAAGGTGCTCATCCTCGACGAGCCGACCTCCTCGCTCGACGAGGAGCGGGCGAGGAGACTTCTGGCATTGCTCCAGCATCTGGCGAGTGCCGGGGTCGCCGTTGCCATGGTCTCTCACCACCTTCACGAGGTGATGGCAACGGCGACCACCGTGTCGGTCCTACGTGACGGACGGCTGGTCAGCACCGGGCCGGCAGGTTCCGAAACCGAGCAGACCTTGATCCAGAAGATGGTGGGACGTCCGCTGCAGCTCACCTTCGCCGAGAAACGACCGCCTCCTCCAGGTGCTCCGATCGTCCTCCAGGCGACTGGCGTGCGCCGATCGCCGGTGGTGAACGGCGTCGACCTGTGCGTTCGCGCTGGGGAGATCGTGGGCTTGGCCGGCCTCGTCGGTGCTGGGCGCTCGGAGCTCGCTCGCTGTCTCGTCGGCGCGGACCGTCGGGACCGAGGGGAGGTCCGAGTGGGGGACGTGCTGCTCCCACCTCGCGCGGGTCCGCGATTCGCTCGCAACGCCGGCCTTGTCATGGTGCCAGAAGATCGCAAGCTCGGGGGCCTCGTGCTCGCCAGGTCCGTCGCAGAGAACTTCGACTTGAACCAGCCACGCCGTCTCGGCTGGGCTGGCTTCGCCCTCCCGAAGACCTTGGCGGACGCCGCGCGAGAGTGGATCGAGCGTTCCGACATTCGTCCCGCGGATCCAAAGGCCGTGGTGCGACAGCTATCGGGGGGCAACCAGCAGAAGGTCCTGCTCTCCAAGTGGCTCGCGTGCAATCCGAAGGTCCTGATCGCAGACGAGCCCACGCGAGGTGTGGACGTCGGTGCGAAGGTCGCGATCCACACCGTTCTGGCCGAGACTGCGGCCCGTGGGGTCGGGATCCTCCTCATCTCCTCCGAGCTCGAGGAGCTCATCGGCCTCGCGCACAGGATCGTCGTGTTCCGTCAAGGCTCGGTCGTGGCGGAGTTCGAAGGAGACGAGATCGAGCAAGGGCGCGTGATCGCCGCCGCCTTCGGTGCCACGCGCGCGGGGATCGGTTCATGACCGTCGATCGGCACGCGCTGGTCCCTGGCGTCGTGGAGACGGCCGGTACGAGCCGCCGCCGGGTGTCGGCACGGGACTTCGGGATCGTGGTCTTCGTCATCGCGATCGTCGTCGCACTGTCGATCGACTCGTCGTCGTTCCGCACGTTCGGCAACGTGGCGAACATGTTCAACCAGATGAGCTGGGAGGGGATCGGCGCCTGCGGAGCGACGATGACGATCATCTCTGGCGGGTTCGACCTCTCCCAGGGGTCGGTCTACGCCTTCTGCGGGATCGTCGCGGTGATGCTCTCGACCTCGATCGGATGGCTGGGCGCGTTCGTCGTCGCGGTCGCGGTGGGATTCGCCGTGGGTGCGGGGAACGGAGGTGTGATCACCTTCGGCCGAGTCAACAGCTTCATCGCCACGCTGGCGTCGAGCTATGTGATCCTTGGGCTCGCAACCGTCGTGACCGGAGGGAACGTCGCGTCCACCAGTGCAGCCAACTTCATGGTGATGAACAACGTGTACGGCGGCATCTCCGTGGCCGCATGGTGCTTCGTCGGCGTCGCGATCGTGACGGGGATCGTCCTCGCCTACACGAGGTTCGGACGGGGCCTCTACGCGATCGGCGGGAATGCCGAAGCAGCCCGGCTCTCCGGGGTCTCGATCTGGCTCTACCGAGTTCTCGTGTTCGGCATCAGCGGGGCGTGCGCAGCGCTGGCCGGGGTGATCGGGGCGTCGCAAGCAGGCTCGGCGGACGCGACGATGGGATCGACCCTCGCACTGACGGCGATCGCCGCGACCGTGGTCGGAGGCACGAGCATCATGGGCGGGGAAGGCGCGATCTGGCGCGCAGTCGTGGGGACGGTCATCATCGAGCTGATCAACAACGGCTTCGTGTTGCTCGACATGAACCCCGTGTACGAGGACATCGTGTTCGGCGGGCTCATCCTGGTCGCCGTCGGTCTGGACCAATTGCTCCGTCGCCGGGCGACGTAGCTTCGAGGAGGGAGGCAAGGTGCCCGACGACGCTTCGCGCCCGAGGGCAGATGGTGAGCGCAACGCATCGCTGAGCGAGCACGACGAACGCCTCTGCGCCCAGGCGGAGGAGCTGGCGACGAGCCTGCTGCAGGAGGCGTTGGCGTCGATCGACGGAGCCGAGCGCCGCCGCCGTGCGCGTGTCGCAAGGCTCGTCGACGACGAGGACAGCCGCGAGCTCCTCTTGGCGTTGACCGACCAAGTCCTGCGGATCGGCACACGTCGCCGTGCGGCGTCCCGATTGGAGGAGCTGCTCGCCGCCCACCGGGCGCCCGCGATGGCCGGTCCCCTCGATCGGGTCGCGCTCTTTCTCGCGAGACGAGCGGCACGCGTGGTCCCGGACCTCACGGTGCGGCTCGTCACGGCGAGGCTGCGCCACGAGCTGGAGACCCTCGTCCTCCCGGCGGAGCCGCGACCCCTGAGCCGTCACCTCCAGCGCCGACGCCGCGAGGGAATGCGCTGCAATGTGAACCTTCTCGGGGAGGCCGTGCTGGGCGAAGGCCAGGCCGCACGGCGGAGCCGGATGATCCAGGCGCTCGTCGAGTTGCCAGATGTCGAGTGCGTCTCGGTGAAGCTGTCGGCGCTCGACTCCCAGTTGGACGTGCTCTCCTACGACCAGAGCCGGGAACGGGTGCTCACCCGGCTTCGGCCACTCGTGGAGGCAGCGGCACGCCACCGGCCGGTGAAGCTCGTCAACCTGGACATGGAGGAGTACCGAGACCTCCACATCACGGTGGACACCTTCTTGGCACTCGGTGAAGAGCCCGAGCTGCTCGACGTCACCATCGGGGTCGCGATCCAGGCCTACCTTCCCGACTCCGTCGGAGTGCTCGAGCAGATCTGCGCCTCGGCGCGCAAGCGTCGTGACGCTGGCGGCGCCCCGCTGCGCGTCCGCCTGGTGAAGGGTGCCAACCTCGCGATGGAACGCGTCGAGGCGGAGCTGCGAGGCTGGCCACTGGCTCCCTTCGAGAGCAAGGAGCTCGTCGACGCGAACTACAAGAGGTTGCTCGACATCGCCCTGGCTGCTGAGAACGCCGGTGCACTGAAGGTCGGCGTCGCGAGCCACAACCTGTTCGACGTCGCGTGGGCCATCGTGGTCGGTCGGGAGCGTGGCGGCGACCGTGTCGAGATCGAGATGCTCGAAGGGATGGCGAGCCCCGAGGCAAAGGCGGTGGCGCGCGTCACCGGAGGCGTGCTCGTGTACCTGCCCGTCGTCGAGCGCGGCGATTTCGAGTCCGCAGTCGCGTACCTCGTGCGCCGCTTCGACGAGAACACCGCTCCGGAGAATTTCCTCGCGCGCCTGGCTTCGCTGCGGCCAGGGTCCGATGCGTGGGAGGACCAGCGCCTTCGATTTCGCGCTGCCGTGGCGCACCGTCACGACCCTGCGCCTCCGTCGCGCCGGGTGACGGCGGCCGTGGCTCGACGAGAGGGAAGCGAGGTGTCGGGGTTCTCCAACGCTGCGGACACCGATTTCTCCGTCGTCTACAACCGGTCCGCGGTGCTCGACGCGCTCGCGAAGCTGAGGCAACCGCTGAGGAGTCCAGTGGCCGCGATCGTCGGTGCCGAGCGCGTCGAGGTACCCGCAGAGGGTATCGGCCGTGACCCCTCTCATCCCGAGGTCGAGTGGTACCGCTACGTCACCTCCACGCCCGAGACGGTCGAGCGGGCGGTGGCCGTCGCGCGGCGCGCCGGCAGTTCGTGGGCGGCGACGCCGGTGGCCGAACGCCGGCGGATCCTTCGAGCGGTCGCCGAGCGGATGGAGGCGGACAGGTTCCGGACGATCGCGACGATGGTCCGAGACGCGGGGAAGATCGTGCGTGAGGCGGACTCCGAGGTCTCCGAGGCCGTCGACGACGCCCGCTACTACGCAGAGCTCGCTGTCGAGCTCCCCACGCATTTCGGTCCGCACGGGACCTTCGAGCCCTACGGCGTGGTCGTGGTGGCGCCCCCGTGGAATTTCCCGTACGCGATCCCAGCAGGGGGGGTGCTGGCAGCGCTCGCCGCGGGGAACGCGGTCATCTTGAAACCCGCGCCCGAGACGGTGCTCACCGGCGCGCTCCTGGTCTCCCAGTGCCACGAAGCTGGTGTCCCAGCGGAGGTCCTGCAGTTCGTCCCGTGCGCGGACGACGACGCGGGTCGTCGGTTGGTGACGCACCCGGACGTCGGTGCCGTCGTGCTGACGGGAGCCTTCGACACGGCGCGCACGTTCTTGCAGTGGCGGCCCGACATGGGGTTGCACGCAGAGACGAGCGGCAAGAACGCGTACGTGGTGAGCGCGGCGGCCGACCAGGAAGACGCCGTCCGGGACCTCGTCCACTCGGCGTTCTCGCACGCCGGCCAGAAGTGCTCGGCGGCGAGCCTCGCGATCGTGGAGGCGCCGGTCTACGACGACCAGCGTTTCCGCCAGCGGCTTGCCGATGCCGTGGCGAGCCTGCGGGTCGGTCCCGCAGAGGACCCGGCGACGGCGGTGGGACCGTTGATCAGGCCGCCGGCGGGACCGCTGCGTCGAGCCCTCACCACCCTCACACCCGGTGAGGAGTGGCTGGTCGAGCCGCGTCAGAAGCCCGAGAACCCACAGCTTTGGTCCCCGGGGGTGAAGCTCGGCGTCGCGCCGACAAGCTTCTTCCACCTGACCGAGTGCTTCGGGCCGGTGCTGGGCGTGATGCGTGCGAAGGACCTCGAAGAGGCGGTGCGCCTCCAGAACGGCACGCAGTACGGTCTGACCGGCGGCCTCGCCAGCCTGGACGAACGAGAGGTTCGTTTCTGGGAACGCCACGTCCAGGTGGGCAACGCCTACGTCAACCGGCACATCACCGGCGCCATCGTTCGCCGGCAACCCTTCGGCGGTTGGAAGCGCTCGTCGGTGGGGTCCGATGCGAAGGCGGGTGGCCCGAACTACGTCGCCAGCTTCGGGCGCTGGCAGCGCAGCTCAGGTGCTCCCCTGGAGCTGGCCTTCGAGCTGGAAGCGGTCCGGGTCGCTGCAGATCGCCTGCTACGAGGTGTCGACGAGAGCGGGTTGGCGGCGGAGAGCAACGTCTTTCGCCTGGCGCCGCTTCGGCGCGCGGTGCTGCGTCTGGGCACGGCGCCCGACGCCCAGGTGCTCGAGCTGTCACTGCTCGTCGCTGGCCACCTCGGTGTCGACGTCGAGGTGTCGGCGCCACCGGAGGTGTCCGAGCGCTTGGCCGGGGCGGTTCGACAGGAGTCCGACGAGGAGTTCGTAAGGAGGATGCACGCGCAACGACCGGAACGGGTCCGACTGGTCGGCTGCACACCGCAGCTGCGGCTGGCTCTGCTCGACGCATGCTTGGAGCTGGACGTCGAGCCACTGGTCGCGCTCGGACGCTACGAGATGCTGCGGTGGGCGCACGAGAAGGCCATCAGCACCACCCGTCACCGGCACGGCAACGTCCTGCGGTCGGCATCGGCGAGCCGCCGGGACGACTCGCGACCTGGCAGGGTCGATCTTGCCGGGGGGCGTGAGGGTGCTCATTCGCCGACCCGCAGCGGGCATTGAGCCGGTTGGCATCATGGAGAAGGCATGGAGAAGATCGCGTAGCTCGGCGCCGCGAAGCATCCGCTGGCGAGCGCGACCATGGCCCTCCAGCCGTTCGCCGGCGCGTTCCTCGTGGTTCTCGGCTTTGAGGATGCCACTCAGGAGTTGGTAGTTTGCGAGCAATGGTGCGTCCCTCGCTGGGTAGGTCGCGGCCCGATCGCCGAGGCCGGTTTGCAGCGCGACTGAAGAGATGGCTGGCTCTCGCGGGAGGTGTCAGCGTAGCCATTGCAGGGTTCTCCGGGTGGCCCGCTCCGGCAGGCGCAAAGGCGCTGTCCAGCGCCTCGAGCCTCGGCTCGGGCCACGCGCGGACCGACGGGGTGCAAGCGTCCAAGGGCATGGGTCTGCTGACCTGGGACAAGCCTGGCCGCTACCGCTTCGTCGTGCCGAGCGCGGCTGCGGGAAGCATCTTGTCGGTGTCGGTTCTCGGCGGGTCTGGAGGAGGCGGTGACGCCGGATGGGTCCGCGGGGACGGGCAAGGTGCCGCGTACACCTGCGAGGCTCTCCAAAAGTGCTGGGGAGCCGGGGGCGGCGGGGGTGGGGCGTCGGCCCTGGCTGGACCCGGCCGCTTCCTGCTCGTCGCCACCGGGGGCGGCGGCGGTGGTGGTGGCGTGACGCTCGACGCCGGGTACGGCAGCTCCGGCTCGGGTGGCAACGGTGGGAGCGGGGCGGAGGTAGCGGTCCTTGTCCCCGTGGCCGGCGGGCGGTCCAACGCCTGCGCTCTGTCCTCGAAGGTGCCCGGCGCAGTCGGCACGCTCCGCTTCTACGGCTGTGTCAGGCCTGGTGAGGCGCTCACTGTCGTGGTCGGAGCCGGTGGCCAGGGCGCGCGGGGCGAAAGCCCTGGCGCCGGCGGGGCAGGGTACGGGGGACCTGGGGGGCGAGGTGGCGTGCGCTGCGGAGGAGCGGGTCAAAGTGGGCTGCCCTTCAGCGGTGGTGGCGGTGGCGGCGCGGCCTGCCACTGGGGCCAGCCCGGCGGCGCGGGAGGCGCCGGCGCGTATGGAGGTGGAGGTGGCGCGGGCACGCGGCCGAGCCCGTCGTGCGCCACCGGTAGGAGCGCTGGGCCGGCCTGCGTGCTCGACGGCGGCGCCGGTGGGGGCTTCCTCGGGGAAGGCGCGCCGAAGAGCGCGTACAGAGGCGCAAGCGGCCAGGCGGGCCACGATGGCGGTGGCGTTGGCGGGGTGGCACGCAGGCCGGTGACCCCCTTCGTCGGTGCTGGCACGTTGAAGGGTGGTACGGGAAGTCCCGGGCCCAGTGGCGGCGAAGGACAGAACGGTGCTGTCACGGTCGAGTACTGACGCACAGCTGCGCGTGCTGACGTACAGGTGCGCGAATGCCTGGCAGGCGGCCGAGCTCGTGAACCCCTCGCGCGGGCTCTCCCCATCCGCACAACGGTTCCGAGTGGGCCTCTCGTGAGGACCTCCAG
>JAJYMD010000063.1 GCA_021787255.1 Actinomycetes bacterium
GCTCTTGCCAGCGGAAAGCCGCGCCTCGGCGGAACCGAGGTCCGCCGGACTGCCCGGACGCGTCGGCTGTGCGCGGGCGCGACGGACTGGCGCGTGATCGGTCCCCTCGCCCGACGTCGAGGTCACGCGCCGCGCTGCGGCGGCCGAGCCGGTCTCCGCGAGGATGTCGGCGAAGGCCATGCGCCGGTCCGCCCCTGCGCATCGATCGACGGTGAGGGTGCTCCGAGGCGTCGGCCGATCACCGGCGTCCGGGAGAGAGCCGGACGCGAGCAGAGCGCCCGAGCCGGACGCGAGCAAGCTCATTGGCTTCCTCCCGTCATCTGTAGCACCGCGGAGACGAATGTCTGGGTCTGGGCGTACGGTGGCACGCCGCCGTAGCGAGCCACCGCAGCCGGGCCCGCGTTGTACGCAGCCAACGCTGGCTGCACCGATCCGTACTGGCGCAGGTAACCTGACAAGAGCTCTGCCGCGCCAGCGATCGCCTGGCGGGCTGTGAACGGTGTCACTCCGAGTCGCCGCGCGGTGGAGGGCATGATCTGCATCAGCCCTTCCGCTCCCGCTGTGCTCACGGCGTTGGTCTCGAACCTCGACTCGTGGTAGGCGATCGCGGTCAGGAGCGAGACCGGGACGCCGTAGGTCCCTGCCGCCGACACGAAGAGAGGGGCGAGGCTGGAGGGAACCTGCGCCGCGAGCTGCGCCGGCGTCGGCCACTGAGTCGACTGGACGCGTGTCGCCCCCTGGATCGTGGGGGGCGCCGGGGAGGGGGCGCCGGAACCGAGCACGTCGCGGATGGCCACAACTTGCCCTGCTGAGGAGACGGGCTGGACCTGGACGTCGGTCCCGCTGTGAGGGGCGTCGACCATCATGCCATTGCCGATGTAGATGCCGACATGGCCGGGGGACGTCGGCGTGCCGTCGGAACCGGCGAAGAAGACCAGGTCCCCTGCGCTTGCCTGTGTGAGCGAGGTGACCGGGGTACCGATCTTCACCTGTGTGTAGGTGGTGCGCGGCAGTTCGATCCCGAAGCGGGAGAACACGTACTGGACCAGCCCCGAGCAGTCGAAGCCGCTCGCCGGTGTCTCGCCTCCCCAGACGTAGGGCACGCCGACGTACTTCTCTGCTTCTCGGAGGATCGCAGCCCCCGAGACGCCTGTCGTCTGCAGGGAGGATGCGACGGTTGCCGATCCGGCTCGAGGCGCCGACACTGGCGACGGTGAGACCCGCCCGGCACCCGCTGAGGGCGCTCGAGCTGCGAAGGGTCCGGCTTGCAGGGCGGCCGTCGCGCGAGCGAGCACCTCTGGGAACTCCCCCGTGGGTGCCGCGGACTCGAGCTCCTGAGGCAGCCCCGACAACGCCGAGGACACCGCTGTCCCCCAGCTCTGCACCGCGGCGCTGCGGTCGGCGGCAACTGTGACGCTCACTGCGGCTCGCCACCCTCGTAGGCTTCGCCCATCGCGAGGAGCGCGTGGCGAGCGCTCACGACGTCGTCGACCAGCGCGACCTCGGCACGCAGGGCTGCTGCGACGTGCTCCGCTCGGCGACGCTCGTCGAGTCGCTCCAGTGCGGCCGCCCGCCTCGAAGCCTGGGACCAGCGGGCCTGGGCAACCGCTGCGCGTTCTGCCGACTTCAGAGCCCTGCGCTCGGCAGCCGACGCGCTCTGCGCGAGGAGCCCGGCAACGGCACGCTCGGCCCGAAACTGCTCCACTGCGCCTCGTGCAGGGGCGCAGGCCGTGAAGCGCGCGTAACGATGCCTCGCGGCGTCGCGAACCTGCACGTCTTCTCGGAGGCGTGCGTCTGCCAGCATGAGCTCCCGCACGGCCTTCTGCTTCGCCGCGCGCTGGACCCGCAGCACGGTCTCCAGGCCGAAGCGGTACCTGCGCATCAGCGGGCCCCCGTCAAGAGCCTGGTAGCCCGCGAATCGTCGTCCCGGGCAGGCTCGCCTGCAGCCGAAGGCGGGGGCAGGCTGCCTCCAGCAGGCGCCAGGAGCGCGCCGAGACATCCCCAGGAAGTGGCCGGGTCGAAGGTCTCCTCCACGTCCTGGCGCAAAAAGGCGTCGATGTAAGGCTTGAGCTCGATGGCTCGGTCGACGACAGGGTTCGAACCGGGCGCGTAGAACCCGGTCTCGATCAGCTCCTTCGCCTCGCGGTAGGCCGCGAGGAGCTGGCGCAGCTCGCGGGCGAGGGCGCGCTGGGCGTCGGTGGTGATCGCTGGCTCGACGCGGGAGATCGACTCGAGCACGTCGATGCTCGGGAAGTGCCCAGCGGTCGCGAGCCGACGAGAGAGCACGATGTGGCCGTCGAGGATCGACCTCGCAGCGTCCGCGATCGGCTCGTTCATGTCGTCACCTTCGACGAGCACCGTGTAGAGGCCGGTGATGCTTCCGCGCTCGGCGGCACCCGCCCGCTCGAGGAGCTTGGCGAGCAGCGAGAACACCGATGGCGGGTAGCCCCGGGTGGCCGGCGGCTCTCCGGCGGACAAACCGACCTCCCGCTGCGCCATCGCAAAGCGCGTGAGGCTGTCCATCATCAAGACCACGTCCTTGCCCTCGTCGCGGAACCACTCGGCGATCCTCGTGCCGGTGAACGCGGCGCGGATCCGCACGAGGGCAGGCTGATCCGAGGTGGCGACGACGACGACCGAGCGCTCGAGCGCGTCCTTGAGGTCTCGCCGGATGAACTCCGAGACCTCACGGCCCCGCTCGCCGATCAGGGTGACGACCGAGACCTGTGCGTCGGTGCCTCGGGCGATCATCGACAGGAGGCTGGACTTGCCGACGCCCGAGCCGGCGAAGATCCCGACGCGCTGACCGCGTCCGCACGGCACGGCGGTGTCGATCGCCCGGATCCCGAGCGAGATCGGCCGGTCCACCATCTCCCTGCGCAGCGGATGCGGCGGCGCGACGTCGATGCCGACCTGCTCGTCGCCCACGAGCGGGGGACCGTCGTCCAGCGGTTGGCCGAGACCGTCGAGCACGCGCCCGAGCAACCCGGGTCCGACCGTCAGCGCGAACGGCCGGCCGGCCGCCTCGGCTTCGTCGCCGTAGCGGACCCCTGCGGGCTCGCCGAGCGGCAGGCAGGCGAGGTGGTGGCCGCGAACCGCCACGACCTCGGTCAGGAGGCGCGAGTCGTCCTCGCGGCGCACCCAGACCGCGTCGCCGACGGCAGCGTGTAACCCCTCCACCTCGATGCGCAGGCCCACCACGTGGGAGACTCGACCGGTGACCCTCGGGCGGGCGGCGGCTCCGATCCTGCTGCGCACGCTGTGCGCGGCCAGGCGGCTCATCGGGACCCCTCTGCGCTCGGGCGCGTGCGTCGCTCGCCGAACAGCTCGGTGAGTGCCTCTTTCACCCTGGAGAGCGCCGCCACGACCTGGGCGTCGACCTGGCAGCCCCCGGCGGCCACCACGCATCCTGTGGGGGCGATCGTGTCGTCGTAGACGACCTTCACACTCGGTCCGGCGGCGTGCTGCCTCGCGACCTCGGTGATCTCACCCGCGCTGAGCCCGCAGTCGGGATGCAGCCGCACGAGGAGGTCCGGGTCACGCGGGACCAGCGCGAGCGCCCGGCCCAGGACGTCGCGCATCGCGTTGCGATCGGTGAGCTCATGACCGATGACCGCTTCTGCGACCTCGAGCACGAGGCCGACGACGTCCGCCTCCACTTCGGCGATAACCGACGAGCGCATCTCGGCTGCGCGCGCCGCGGCCTGTGCCAAGGATGCCGAGAGCCGTCCCAGCTGCTCGGTCCGGCTCGCCTCGAGGGTGGCCAAGGCCTCCTCGTACCCCTGGGCGCGGCCGGCCTCGAACGCCTTTGTGCCCGCCGCCTCGACGAGGGACTCGAGGGACGCCGGTTCGTCCGGGCGCGCATGCGCGGCCGCAGGCGCGAGCGTGGGGACGGCGAACTGACGGTACGCCGGGCGGCGCAGCACGTTGCGGCGGCGCCATTCAGTAGACGAGCTCATCGCCGCTCCTCGCAAGGGTGATCTCGCCGTCGTCTGCCAGCTGGCGGACGACGCGCACGATGTTGGTCTTCGCGGCCTCGACGACCGACAGCCGCTGGGGCCCGAGCGAGGCCATCTCTTCCTGCAGGTCGCCGGCGGCTCGCTCGGACATGTTGCGAAGGAACTTGTCGACGCTCTCTTGGCTCATGGGCTTGAGGGCCAGGGCGACGTCCCGCAGGACGACGTTGCGCAGGACCACCTGGAGAGCGACGTCCTCGAGGTTCACGACGTCGTCGAAGACGAACATCTCCGCCCGGATCGCCTCCGCGAGGTCAGGGTTCTCGTCTTCGATACGAGCGAGGATCTTCTTCTCCTCCTGACCGTCGGCGTTGTTGAGGACTCGGGCAGCCGCCGCGACGCCCCCGGCCTCGTTGTAGGAGGCGCCCGAGCGAAGGATCGCCGAGAGCCGGTTCTCGAGCACGTCTGCGATCGCGCGCACCAGAGGGATCGGCACCGGGGTCATCGTCGCCAGGCGCTCCACGATTCCCGCGGCCTGCTCCTCCCCCAAGGCGGCGAGGACGCGCGCCGCGACGTCCTGGCGCACGTGTGCGAGCACCATTGCGGTCACCTGAGGATGCTCGACCGCGAGGAAGCCCGCGATCTGCCCTGGCTCTGCCCCGTTCAAGAAGGAGAACGGCGCGACCGTCCCGATCTCCTCGAGCCCGGCGAGGACCTCTGCCGCCTTCTGGGGACCCAGCCGGTCGGTGAGCCAGTGGCGGGCGACCTCGATCCCACCCTGGCGAACCTGGGCGTACGCGCCTGCCTCGTGGGTGAAGTGGGTGAGCACCTCGCGGACGTCCTGTGCCCGGAGCGGAGGGAGCCGTGCGACCTCGGCCATGAGCCTGATCACCTCGCTCTCGGTCATCTCCTTCAGCAGCACCCGCGCGTGCTCCTCGTCGAGCTGGCTCACCACCACTGCGGCGCGCTGGGGCCCGGTCAGCGCCGCCACGGCTCCGACTCCGGTCCGAGCTCGGAAGCGTCCTCCAGGTGGAGCAGGTTGCGCAGCACGACAGCCATCTCAGGGGCCTGGGCGTCGATCAGCCGCTCGATCTCCGCGGAGCTGTTGCTCGGGGCGATCTCGGGGACGTCCGGTTGGGTCGCCGCCGAGCTCGCCAGCACCGGAGCGGGCAGCTGCAGCGCCGAATGGTCGATGACCACCGGCGCACCTCCTCCCCGGCGTCTCCGGCGGGAGCTGAGCCAAAGGAGGAGGACGATCAGGGCGATCGCGATCGCGCCGCTCGCGTCCTTCAGCTCCGACAACATTCGCGACCTCTTGCTCGCAGAGGCCACCGCCTTCGCCTCTCTGGCGGCCTGAGCCGCGGCCGCGGTGGAGAAGGGGACCGCGGCGAAGCTGAGCACGTCGCCTCGTGCAGGACGCAGGTTCGCGGCGGCCGCGACGCCCTTTTTGATTGTGCCGAGCTTCATGCCCCTGGGGATGGCCTTCGAGTTCACGAGCACGGCCACGGACTGGTTCACCACGCTCCCTGGCGCCTGGGAGATCGTCTGGGTCTCCGTCGACGTCTCGCACGTGCGGCTTGTGGAGGTCTGGGAGTAGTTCTGCTTGCCTGTCTTGGCCGTGGCCTTCGCTGTGGTCGCGACCACCGACCCCGCGACGCCGCCGGGGACCTTCGCGCCTGTGGTGTAGGTGGTCGAGGACTTCTGGTACTGGGTGCAGAAGCTCGTCGTCGCGCCCTTCGCCGGAGGGGCGATCTGATGGGCGGTGGTGCTCACCTTGTCGAAGTTGAGCGTCGCGTTCACCTGGACGTCCGCATTGCCGGTACCGAACACCGACGTGAGGTACGCCTCGACCTTGGACTGGACGCTGGCGTCGTAGGCAGCGGTCTGGGAGTTGGTGGACGCGGCTGCGCTCGCACCCGGACCCGCGAGCAGTGTGCCCTCGCTGTCCGCGACGGTGACGTCCGAGGAGCTGAGACCCGGCACGCTGGAGGCGACCAAATGGACGATCGCCTGGACTTCGCCCGCGGACAGCGTGCGCCCTGCGTTCATGGTCACGAGCACCGAAGCACCCGTCGGACGTGTGTTGTCGATCGCGAAGGTCTGGTTCGCGGCTTCGGCGATGTTCACCTGGGAGCTCGCGACCCCGCTGATCGCATCGATGGTCTGCTCGAGCTCTCCTTGGATCGCCTCGAGGTAGTCGGCCTGCTGGGTGAGCTGAGAGGTGGTGAGCCCCGTCTTGTCCAAGATTGTGAGCCCGGCGGTGCTCTGCGCCGGGAGCCCGGCGGCTGCCGCGGTCAGGCGTGCCTTCGCCACGTCGTTCTCGGGCACGAGGACGGTGGTGCCGCCGTCCTCCAGCTGGAAGGGGACGTGATCGGTCGTGAGCTCGTTGGTGATCGACACCGCGTCGGACGCGCTCAACCCTGAGAAGAGGATCGCGTAGGAAGGCTTCCCCGAGATCGACATGAAGAGCACGCCGGCCAGGATGATCGCAGCGCTCACCACGATGACGGTGGCCTTCTGGCCGGCACTGAAGCCTGCGGCGAAGCGCCGCGCGCCTTCTCGCACCCGGTTGAGCTCGTTCGCAGGGACGAGGGCCATCTCGGATCGGCTCGACGGTCAGAAGCTCATGTTCGCGATCGACGTGTAGGCGGCGAGCGCCTTGTCGACGACCGCGGTCGCGACCTGGGTGTCGAGGGAGGCCTGGCTGGCGGCGATCATCGTGTTCGTCAGGCTCCCCTGGCCCGCCGCTGCCTGCGCCTCGTCGTAGGAAGCGGCGTTCTGCGCTTGCTGGACGGCATTCACGGCATTGCCGAGGACTGTCGAGAAGGTCGCAGCGGGCGTCGGGCTCGCCGAGGACGCCGCGCCGGCGACCGATGTGGACGAGGCCGCCGGAGCCGTTGAGGGGAGCTCGGGGATGCTCGGGAGAGAGGAGATCGCAGGGATCATGGCGCTCAGCTCCCGATCGTGAGCCCCGCGCTGTAGACCGCCTGTGCCTTCGCCATGGCAGCCGTGTCGCCTTCATAGCTGTCCTGGGCCTCGACCAGCCCGACCATCTGGTCCGCGAGGTCCACGTTTGGGACCACCACGTCGCCGCGTGCGTTCGCCAACGGGCTTGTGGGCTCGAAGGCGACCACGCCTTTCGATGTCCCGAGCGCGATCTGCGACACGACGACTCCTCCTCCCGGCGACTGCAGCACCCCAGGCGATGTCGCCGCAGGCCCCACCGGGGAAAGGACCGGGGTTTGCTCTGCGTAGGCGCGCGTCCCCACCGGCGTGGCGTCGTCCGCGTTCGCGATGTTGCCGGCGCTCGTGTCGATCCAGGTCTGCATCGCCTCGGCGCCCGAGCCAGCGATCGACAGCACAGAGAACATGGTCATGAGAAGGATCCTCCTGACGCGCCCTGGATGAGACGGAACTGGGCGTTGAAAGAGCTGGTCAGCACCTGGTAGTCGAGGGTGGTCTCCTGGGCCTCGACGAGCTCTGTGGTGACGCTGACGTTGTTGCCGTCGCTCGCAGGGGGCCTCGGCGACGGATCGTCGGTGACCTGCGCCGTGCCGCCGTGGGTGAGCGCTTGCTCGAGGCTCGCGGCGAAGCTCACCTCGTGGTCGGTGTACCCCGGCGTCTGGGCGTTCGCGAGGTTGTCGGCGACCTGGCGCTGTGCGGCTGTCACCCCGTC
>JAJYMD010000033.1 GCA_021787255.1 Actinomycetes bacterium
GCCTCGGCACGGTTCACCTGGTCCACCGGACCGACGCCGGACACCCCCGCAGCGCCCTGGCCGTACCAGGTGCCGACGCCGGATCCCGCGAGCTGATAGTGGGTGATGCAGTAGCCCAGCATCCGGTTGTTTAATGATACGGCGACCACCGAGACCGGAGCGAACCCGGCCTCGATGAGCTTCGCAAGCCGCTGGCCCGAGAGGTACGTGCTGAAGGGGGTCGCAGGGCGCGGGATGTCGGGGACCACGACCGCGGTGCCACTTGCGGAGAATTCGACCATCGCGCCGCCGACGAGCGGGCGCATGGCATCGAGGACGCCGACGACGCCGGTCGCGCCCAGAGCCTTCGCCTCTTCGACCATTCGCCCGGTCGCGAGCCCCCATCCCGACGCCCAGCTGTCCTCGAGCCATGTGAGCTCGTAGTTCGCGCCGTACATGCGGTGCTCGGCGCTCACGAAGCCGTGGGGGCATTGCCACTGCTCGACGTACTGCCCGCGGCGCTGCGGCGAGCTCGTCCAGCCGCCGCCGAACCCGCCCAACCCCATGCCGAACCCGCCTGTGGTCATGTACCAGCTCCACTGCAGGACCGCGTAGCCCTGGACGTAGCCCACCGGCTGCATCCCCATGTCCAGGCACGACGCGAAGTCGGCGACGGAGAGGCCTGACGACCACGCCCCTTCGGCGAGCCGACGAGTGGCCGCCTCGGGGAGCCCGTTACCGGCTGTCGAGGCCATCAGCCGTCGAGAGAGATGATCGTCTTCGGCTGCGGGATCGTGTGGTCGCCTTCGGAGCGAGCGACCGCGGTCCCAAGCGAGAGGAATTCGATCGTGTGGTCGCCCCACATGTGGCTCTTCTCCTCGAGCCGTACCCCGACGATCCCCGTCGCGCCGAGCTCGTTCGCCTCGTCCTGCATCCGGGTCATCGCCAGCTCGCGGGCTTCGTAGAGCGCCTGGGTGAAATTCGGCAGCTCGACGTTGCGGCCCGTGCTGCGCAGCGTCTGACCGACTCCGCGATGGGCGATGTGGTAGACGCACGTCCCCATCACGAGCCCGAGCGGGACGTGGCCCGTCTGCATCAGGACCCAGAAGTCCTGTCCGGACAGATCCGACGTGAAGGGCTTTCCGTGGCGGTTCCGGTAGGAGCGGCCGTCCTCCGCCTTCACCGCGGTGCCGACCGCGATGAACTCCGCAGTGTCCGAGCCCCACTCGTAGTAATTCACGTCGAGCCGCACCCCGACGACACCGTCCGCGCCGAGCTCGGTCGCTTCGGCGTCCATCCGGTCCATCGCGAGCTCACGCGCCTGGTACATCGCTTCGGTGAGCTTGGACAGCTCCTGGCTCTGCGACCACCTTCGCGTCTGGATGCCGAGGTGGTAGATCGAGCTCCCCATGACGAACCCGACGGGGTGGAAGCCGACCTCCTTGATGAGGAGGAACTCGTTGACCGAGAGGTCAGAGGTGAACATCCCTTTGTGGCCGGGACGGTCCTCCAGCTCGGCGAGCCGCCTGCTGGCGTCCCTGGGAAGCCCCTCGGGAAGGGAGCCTTCGGTGGGCGCAGTGTCGGGGCGCGCGGTTCCGGCTCCCTCTGGGCTGTCGGTCACGAGCCGTTCCCGATCACGAGGGACTCCAGTGCAATCCTCGTTGCCTCCGTGGTCGCGGCCTCGTCGCGCAGGGCGGCGAGGAGCCGGTGCAGCCACTCGTCGATCCCCACCCGGCTGGAGCGGATCCGGACGCCTCCGCTGCTCCTGCTGATGACGCATTCCACGTTGCCGCGATCGACGGTCGCGTCGAACTGGTCGTCGCCGAGGCGGATGGACACCCGACGGATCTCCTCGGGCTTGCGGAAGCGCCCGGCGCGCTCGACCGCGAGCCGGCCGCCCAGCGCGTCCGAGAGCCTGGAGACCAGCGCGCGCAGGAGCACGCGCACGTCACTGGCGTCCGCACGCAACGAGGACGCCAGCAGGTCGAGGTCGAGCTGCGCGCCGCCGCTTGCGGCGTCTGTCATCACGCCGACCAGGTTATCGCCAGATCCCGGCACCCGCCGTGCCGCACGTCGAGCCGACGAAGTCCCGCAGTGACGCTCTGTGTCGAGGCGGCTCTGTGTCGAGGCCACGCAGCTGCGCACCAAGGCGCAACGTGAGAGTCAGGCGTCGAGACGTCCGGCGCGGCCGGAGCGTCGCCCCATGTGCCAGCCCCCGCAGAAGGCGCACTCGTAGACGCCGAGCTCCGTGCCGGACTCACGCGCGCGCTCGTCTGCGGCCGTGAGGGCGTCGGATCTGCTGGGGTAGCGGACCTTGGGCTGCCCATCCTCTCGCCAGTGCGAGGAACCGAGCGCGAGTGGTCGATGGGCGCGGCGCGCGGGCATGCACCCAGTCTGCCCGTTCCCGTCTGTTCCCGTGCGACATCGGACGCGCGGGCAGGCAGACAGAGCGCGGTCGGGCTCCGGTGCGATCCGCGTGGAACAGTGGACGCCGTGGAGGGCGTGAACCAGCGCGGAGGAGCCCGACGCGTCTGGCAGGTCCTGGTGGGCAGGCCTCTACCGTTCGGCGACCTGAGCGCCGAGGAGATCACCCCCGTCGAGGGCCTGTCGGCCCTTTCCCTCGACGCGCTCACCTCGGTCGCGTACGGGCCGGAGGCCATCGTCGTGGTGCTCGCCGGAGCGGGTGCCGGAGCGCTGCGGCTCGTCCTGCCGGTCACCGTCGCGATCGTGGTCCTGCTCGCGATCCTCGTGGCGTCGTACCGACAGGTCATCGATGCGTACCCGGCGGGCGGCGGCGCGTACGCGGTGTCGAGAGCGAACTTGGGCGCAAGGGCGAGCCTCCTCGCGGCGGCGGCGCTCGTGGTCGACTACACGCTCACGGTCGCGGTGTCGATCTCAGCTGGTGTCGCGGCACTGACGGCCGCGTACCCGTCGGTCTCCGGTGCGACCTTGCCGCTGTGCCTCGGCATTCTTGCAGTCGTCACGGTGATGAACCTGCGGGGGCTCGGTGAGACGGCCCGGGCGTTCCTCCTGCCGACGCTCCTGTTCATCGTGGGCCTGCTCGCGATCATCGCGGTCGGACTCGTGCATCCGTTGGGTCTCCACTCGCCCCAGCCCGGACGTTCCCTTCTTCCGTCCCGCCCGCTGGAGACTGTCGGGATCCTGCTGGTGCTCAAGGCGTTCTCCTCGGGCTGCAGCGCGCTGACGGGCGTGGAGGCGATCGCGAACGGCGTCCCGTTGTTCAAGCCGCCACGCGTCGTCCGCGCCAAGCGTACGGAGATGCTGCTCGGCGTCATCCTTGGCGCGATGCTGCTCGGGCTCGCGACGCTCGACCGCCGTTGGCACGTGGGGCCGCGATCGGGGCAGACCGTGCTGAGCGAGATCATGGCCGACGCTGTCGGCCGGCACTGGGCTTTCTTCCTCGTGTCCGTGACGATCACCCTTGTTCTCGCGCTGGCCGCGAACACCTCCTTCGGCGGCCTTCCGGTGCTGGCCAGCCTCCTCGGGCGCGACGACTACCTGCCCCACTTGTTCTCCTTGCGAGGTGACCGCCAGGTGTTCACCTACGGCATCGTGACGCTGGCGGTGCTCGCGGGCGCGCTCCTCGTCGCGGTCGACGGCACAACGCAGGCGCTGATCCCCATGTTCGCGATCGGGGTCTTCACCGGCTTCACCCTCGCGCAGGCCGGCCTCGTGGTCCATTGGCACAAGACCCGTCCTCTTCGCTGGCAGCTGCGCGCGGCGCTCAACGGCCTGGGCTCGCTCGTCACCGGTGTCGCCACCGCGATCTTCGTCGTCACCAAGTTCACCTCGGGTGCATGGGTCGTCCTCGTCGCGGTCCCGTGCTTCATGTTGCTCTTCGTGCGCATCAATCGCTACTACCGCCTGACGCACGAGGAGTTGGGCGTCGGCACGACGCCCCCGATGCCGCACGGCCGTTCGACCTACGTCGTCGTTCCGGTGACCGGAGTGAGCCGGCTCACCTCGCTTGCCCTCAGCCAGGCGCTCTCCCTCGGAGACGAGGTCCTCGCGGTGAGCGTCCTGCGCGACGAGGAAGGAGCAGACGAGCAGGGCGAAGCGCTGCGCGCCGAATGGACGCGCTGGGACCCGGGCGTCCCCCTGCGCGTGCTCCGGACCGAGTACGCGTCGGTCGCGCGCCCGATCGTCGAGCTCATCGACGAGCTGAGGGCGCGTGTCGAGGCGCAGATCGTGGTCCTGCTCCCAGTCGTCCGCCCGGACCGGCGTCGCGACGCGTTCCTGCACAACCACATCGACACGGTCCTCGTCGCGGCGCTCCGATCTCGTGAAGACGTCGTCGTCGCGAGGGCCGTCATGGGGCTTCGCGTCCATGAGCGCGGCGGCCCGGCGCTCGGCGACGAGCACGGCTCGGCACGCGACGAGGCGCGCGACGAGGCGCGCGACGAGGCGCAATGATTGCACGGACGAACCACTCTCGGGCGCCGCACCTTGACGAAAGGCGCGATCTCTCGCTAGACAGGGGCTCCCGTGACCGTCCTCTGGCGTGCCCTCGCGGCCGATTCGGAGCCGGTGCGACGGGGCGCGGTGTCGGCGGCGAGAGCGGTCGTGCCAGCCCTGTGCAGCCTCGGTGTCGCAGCGGTGCTCGGTGCAACGCTGTGCCTCGCCGTCGCGCCTGCAGGCGCGAACCCGGCAGCGAGCCTCCAGCAGCAGGCGTCCGTGCTCTCAGAGCAGATGGTGCTCGAGCAGTTGCAGATCAACGGTTATCTGCAGCAACGTTCCGCGTACGTGAAGAGCATCGCCGCGGATGATCTTCGCCTGCGCCGGCTCGAGGCGGCAATGGGCGCGACGCGACGTCACATCCTCGAGGATCGAGGGAGACTGCGTAGCGCCGCGGTCATGACGTACGTGGAGGGTGGCACGCAGGCCGGCGGCACGAGCGCGCTCTTCGCCGCGACGCCCTCGGAGGACGCGAGCACGGTGTACGTGCAGGTGATGGCGGGAGACCTCGGAGCGGCTGAAGACCGGCTTCAGCTCGAGCAGCGGATGCTGCGCGCCGAGGCAGAGGCGGTGCAACAGCTTGCGGATCGCGCGCACCACGAGATGAACGGCGCGGACGCTGCGCTCGCCGCGGCCCGGTCGACCGAGCAGGAGCTCGCGCGTCAGCGCGCCGGGATCACCGGAGAGCTGGAGGTCCTCATCGCCCGCGAGCAGGTCCTAAGGGCGCGTCAGCAAGTGCGCAGAGCCGCCCAGCTCTTGCCGGCTGCATCGAACGCCCCGACCGCCGGGTCCCCGGCTCCTTCCACTGGCGGAAGCACGTCGTCCTCCTCCGCCGGTGCGCCTTCCGCAGCCTCCTCCGATACGCCCGCAGCACCGCCTGGCGCGGCACCTTCCGCACCGCCTTCGGGAGCGTCCGCCACACCGCCTTCTGGAGCACCCGCAGCACCGCCTGGCGCGGCACCTCCCACACCGCCATCCACAGGCGGGCTGCCGCCGCTGAACGCGTTCTTGCGCTGCGTGGTCCAAGCGGAGTCCAGTGGGAATTACCAGGCGATCTCACCCACAGGGCAGTACATGGGCGCTTTTCAGTTCTCGCAGCCGACGTGGGACTTGGCCGCCGGGCTCGCGGGGATGCCGACACTTTCCGGCGTCCCGCCCTATCAGGCGTCGCCGAGGGCTCAAGATCTGCTCGCGATCGCGTTGTACAACGCCGACGGCGAGCAGCCCTGGTACGACCCGTGCCGCAGCTGAGCCAGGTCCGTTCTGCGCCCGACCCCGAAGGTGGCGAGCCCGTGACCGAGATCACCAGCGGGGCCACGGGCGCGACGAAGACGAAGCGGGTGGCGGTCGTGACGGGGGCGTCGAGCGGGATCGGTGAGGCCACCGCGCGGCGCCTCGCAGACCTCGGGTTCGACGTGGTGGTGGGCGCCCGCCGCGCAGAAAGACTTCGTGCGCTCGCCGAGGAGATCGGAGGCCGTTGGTCGCCGTTGGATGTCACCGATGCCGCGTCGGTTGACCGTTTCTGTGCGGACATCGGCGCATGCAGCGTCCTCGTCAACAACGCCGGAGGTGCGTTCGGGCTCGACCGGATCGAGGCCGCAGACGAGGAGGAGTGGCGGGCCATGTACGACGTGAACGTCCTGGGCACGCTGCGCATGACGAAACGCCTCCTTCCCTTGCTCGAAGCGAGCGGGGACGGGCACGTCGTGACGGTCGGGTCCATTGCGGGCTACGAGCCCTACACCGGTGGCGCCGGCTACAACGCCGCAAAGTTCGCCGAACGCGCGTTCTCGAGAGTCCTTCGCATGGAGCTCCTCGGCCACCCCGTCAGAGTTTCGGAGATCGACCCGGGCATGGTCGAGACGGAATTCAGCAGAGTCCGCTTTCACGGTGACGAGCAACGTGCAAAGGCCCTTTACCGCGGGATGACGCCGCTCAGCGCGCAGGACGTCGCGGACTGCATCGCGTTCGTGGTGACGCGGCCGGCGCACGTGAACATCGACACGCTCGTCGTGCTCGCCCGCGACCAGTGCGGCGCGACGACGGTCCATCGACGGGCGACGGAGGGGAGCTGAATGCTCGACGAACTTCTTTCCCGTGCCGACGTGCGCGCCGCCCAGAGGCTGCACAGCGTCCGTGACGCGCGACGCGTGGCGCGCAGGAAGCTGCCGGCCGTGCTCTTCGATTACGTCGACGGCGCGGCGGACGACGAGGTGACGATGCGTAGGAACGAAGACGCGTTCGCCGCGGTTGCGTTCCGGCCGAAGATGGCATCAGGGGACACTCAGCCGCGCCTTGGCGTCACGGTGCTCGGCAAGACCCTGGACTTCCCGGTGCTGCTCGGTCCGTGCGGTCTGGTCCGCCTGCTCCACCCAGACGGTCCCGCCGGGGTGGCACGCGCGGCGGCGTCGAAGGGCACCGTGTCGGTGCTGAGCACCGTCGCCGGCAGTCCGGTGGAAGAGGTCGCAGAAGAGTCGCGAGCGCCGGTGTGGTTCCAGCTCTACTCGGCAGGTGGGCTCGCAGAGGCCGACGCGCTCTCGGACAGGGCAGCTGCCGCCGGCGTCGAGGCGCTCATGATCACCGTCGACACGCCGACGCTCGGCAACCGTGAGCGCGACGTGCGTCACGGGGTGGCACCACCGCTCCGCCTCGACGCGCACAACGCGGTCCCGCTCGGCGTCCAGGCGCTTGCGCGCCCGCGCTGGGCGGCGCAGCTCGCCGCGACCGGCATCAAGCTCTCGAGGCGTGGCGCGGACCCTTCCGAGCACGGCGGCGGACTGCTCAGCTCGGTCGCGTCACCCTTCTCGTGGGACGACGTCGAGCATCTTCGCCGGCGGTGGGACGGTCCGTTCCTCGTGAAGGGTGTCCTGTCCGCGACGGACGCACGCCGGGCGGTGGACGCGGGCGCGGACGCCGTCGTCGTCTCGAACCACGGGGGGCGCCAACTCGACGGCGCTCCGGCGACGCTTCGGGTGCTCCCAGAGGTGGTCGCCGCGGTCGGCGGCGACGCCGAGGTCCTGATCGACGGCGGGATCCGCCGCGGCTCGCACGTCGTCGCAGCTCTCGCGCTCGGCGCGCGCGCCGTGCTGGTCGGGCGCCCCTACCTCTACGGGCTCGCGGCGGCTGGGGAGCGTGGAG
>JAJYMD010000313.1 GCA_021787255.1 Actinomycetes bacterium
TCTCGGGGTCCCGGCCGGCACGCTCGGCGCCCTCGGCGAGGTTGCGCCTCGAACGCCTGACGAACTCCGGCGTCGTGATGCTCGGCGTCAGGAGCCCCGAGGCGATCTCGCCCGCCATCTGCTGGAGCCGTGGACCGGTGCCGGCGACGTAGATGGGCACCTCGTCGCGAGGGGTCTCGGCGTCGGGCCTGAGCGCGGGCACCACCGCGTCGAAGACGCGTCCGTGGTAGTCGAGCTCCTCGCCGGAGAGCACTGCACGGACGATCTCGATGCTCTCACGGATGGTGTCGGTGGGCAGCGCAGGCCCGCGGGTGCCGATACCCGCTTCGCGCATGAAGATCTTGGAGGCGCCGAAACCGATCTTCAGCCTGCCGGGCCCGAGCGCCTCCTGGCTGACGCGGGCCTCCATCGCCACCTGGATCGGGTGACGGGTGTACGGGGAGATGATCCCCCACCCGACCTGGAGCCGCGAGGTGACACGGCCGATGAGCGCCGAGAGCGCCGTCGACGAACGCGCCTCCATCGAGTGGAGCCGCCACCAAGGGTACGCCTCGGCGAGCCAGATGGTGTCGAAACCGCCCTTGTCGAGCCGCTCGGCGTGCGACAAGATGTCCCCGAGCGGCTCCATGGTGAGCTGCATCATCCCGATGCGCAGGTCGCGGACCACCTCTCGTCTCCTCTGCCGTCCCTCTCGCCGCTGCGACCGCCGGTCGCCACGTCCGTCCTGTCTTCCTCTGGCTGCGAGGATATTTGATCAGACTTTTCGCACCGTCGCAAGCCCGCCGCACCGGCGGCGCGCGGATCCGTCGAGGTCTCGACGACGCCTGGGACCACGCCCGGCCAGCGGCGCCGGGGACCGGAACTGCCCAGGCACCTCCCTCACGGCGTCGGCCCGTTGACAGTTGATCAAAAGAAGAGCTAACTTCTTTGGAGTCACGAGATCGCTCCAGCCCAACCACCGATAGACCCCACAGAGAGGCCCCTATGCCCCGTATGCCCCGTGCAGGGTTGCGTCGGCGCAGACCACCCTCAGAACAGCCTCCGGGGCGAGCCCGGTCCGTGCGCGACGGAAGGCGAGGCGACATTGGCTGCTAGCGATCGCCCGCCCGGGAGCTCGGGAGCGCGCCCAGCCGTCGACACGGCCCTCGTCACCGAGGTGGCGGAGGGCGTCCACGTCGTGCCCGACCGAAGAGTCAACCTCGTCCCGAACGTCGGGATCGTCGTCGGGGAGAGCTCCGCCCTGGTCATCGACACCGGGATGGGCCCCCGCAACGCCCAACAGGTGCTCGAGCTCGCCCAGAAGCTCGCGCCGAGGCGCAAGCTCTTCCTCACCATCTCCCACTTTCATCCCGAGCACGGTTTCGGAGCCCAGCAGTTCGTCGAAGACGGGGTGATCCTCTACAACGTGGACCAGCTGCACGAGCTGCACCGCAAGGGAGCGTCCTACATCGAGCTCTTCCGAGGGTTCGGCCCGACAGTCGAAGAAGAGCTCGAGGGCGTCCAGCTCGTCGACCCGCACGTCACGTACGACAAGAGCGCCACGATCGACCTCGGAGGCCACAAGGTCCGGCTCGAGCACGTGGGTCCCGCGCACACCGCCGGAGATCAAATCGTGGTCGTGGACGATGAGACGCTCTTCTGCGGAGACCTCGTCGAAGCACGCTTCTACGCGATCTATCCGTACTTCCCGCCCGAGGACGTCGACGTCGACGGCCATCGGTGGATCGAGACGCTCGAGCGTTTGGACGCGCTGCAGCCCTCCGTCGTCGTTCCCGGCCACGGGGAGGTGGGCTCCGTCGAGCAGATCCGTGCCGCACGGGAGTACATGGTCTGGCTCCGCGACATCACTCGCGAAGCCACGGCGACACGTCACGACCTCGACGCAGTGCTGGATGCCGTCCGTCCTGAGGCTCTCGCCCGGTACAGCGGATGGGACAACCCCGAATGGATCGACTACGGGGTTCGCTGGTTCTTCGATCACCCCGCGCCGAGCGCGGCCGAACCGTGACAGCCGAGCTCGACTCAGGGGCGCTCGATTCACGCCTGCGGCGCGGTCGTGAGGCATATGGCCGGCAGTTCGGGGTGGCGGCTACCGAGGCCGAAGCGTCTCTGCAGCAGCTCATCGGCGTGCGGATGGCCCGCGAAGCGGTCCTCGCCGCAGGCGGAGTCTGGGGAAGCGGGCCGCTCAGCACACGCGACCGGAGCCTCGCGGTCGTGAGCGCGCTCACCACGCTCGGTGGCGTGGATCCTCGGCTCCGTTCTCACCTGCGTTTCGCGATGCACAACGGGGTCAGCCGGTCCGAGCTCGAAGAGCTGTTCGTGCTTCTCGCGCTGTACGTCGGCTACGCAAGAGCCTCCGTCGCGATGGAAGCGCTTCGAGCGGTCGTCGGACCCGCGCCGGACGAGGCGTCGGTCGCTCGGGGAAGATGAGCTTCACATCCTCCACACGCGTGCAGCCGGAGCCGACCGAGAGCGACCTTCGCCGCCCGTTTCTTTCCGTCGTGAACGTGCACAAGAAATTCGGTGGCGTCGCGGCGCTGCGAGGCGCGCACCTCTCCGTCCAACAAGGCGAGGTCCACAGTCTCGTCGGGGCGAACGGCTCCGGGAAGTCCACGCTCCTCAACGTCCTGTCCGGTCAAGTCCTCCCCGACGCAGGCTCGGTCTACCTGGACGGGCAGAGGGTACAACTCGGCAATCCGGTGCGGGCGCTGGCACTGGGGATCTCGACCGTGACGCAAGAGACCACGCTCGTCCCGGAGCTGTCGGTCGCCGAGAACGTGCTGCTCGGGCCGCGCAAGAAACGGCGCTGGTACGGCATCGACTGGCGTGCGACGAACGCGGAGGTCGCCCGCATCCTCGAGCAGCTCGACGTCGACTTCGAGCCTCGGGACACCGTCTCGCGACTCCGCCCCGACCAGCAGCAGATGGTCGAGATCGCGAGGGCAGTGTCCGTCGAGGCAAAAGCGCTGCTGCTGGACGAACCGACGAGCGCGCTCGCCGAGCGCGAAGTGGAGGCGCTCTTCCGGCTCGTCCGACGGCTCCGTGATCGAAAAATGGCCATCGTCTTCGTCTCGCACCGCATGAGCGAGCTGTTCCAGCTCGTCGATCGGATCACGATCCTACGCGATGGCCAGACCGTCGACTCCGGCCCGATCGGGAATTACGACGTGGAGCGGATCGTCCAGAAGATGGTCGGGTCCGCCGGTCGTTCGCGCCGCACTGCGCTCGCGCAAAGCCACGGAGCCGAACCGGTCCTCTCCGTACGGGAGCTGCAGGTCGACACGCGGGTCCGCGGGGTCAGCTTCGATCTCTGCGCAGGCGAGGCGCTCGGGCTCGCGGGGCTGGGAGGCTCAGGTCGCGCCACGCTCTTGGACGCGATCTTCGGCTCCGTCTCCCGCTCGTCGGGAAGCGTCCACGCCTCTTCGGTCCCGCTCCGGCCGGGCAACATCGCGCATGCCATCGCGAACGGGCTCGCGTACATTCCCGGGGATCGCAAGCTGCTCGGCCTGGTCCCGCACATGACCGTTGCCGAGAACCTCTCGATGGCGCTCACGAGCAAGGTGAACAGGCTGCGTCCGGTCCAGCCTGTCAGGGAACGGGCGCTCGTGCGCTCCGCGATCAGGGAATTCGGGCTCGTTGCGAAAGACCACCGGCAACCGTGCTCCATGCTGAGTGGTGGCAACCAGCAGAAGGTGCTCATCACGAAATGGCTCTTCACGCAGCCAAGGGTCCTCTTGATGGACGAACCGACGCGCGGGGTCGATGTCCATGCCAAACGTGATATCTACGATATCCTGCTCGAGCAGAAGTCCAAGGGCCTTGCGATGGTCATCAGCTCCTCGGAGACCGAGGAGCTGCTCTTGCTCTGCGACCGGGTGATCGTCATGTTCCGAGGCGAGGTGGTCGCTGACGTCCCGCGTCACGGCGCCGATGAGGCGGTGATCACCCGCTTCGCGATGGGAGGCGGCGGAGACCGATGCAGCGCGTGACGGTCCCCGCCGAGGTCGAGACCCCAGCTCGCCGCGCCTCGAGCCATCCGGCGGCGCTGCGCCAGTGGATGACGGACAACCAGTACGTCGCGGTGCTCGCGCTGCTCGTCGTCATGTTCATCGTCTTCTCGATCACCCAGCCTCGCTTCTTCACGGCGGCGAACATCCGGGTCCTGCTGACCAACGTCTCCATCCTCTGGATGGTCTCGCTCGGTCTCACGGTCGTGATGCTGACCGGGGGGTACGACCTGTCCCTGGCCGCCATGGTCGGACTATCGGGGTTCTTCTTCGTCGGCTTCTTCTCGACCTTCGGCGTCCCGGCCATCCCGGCGATCGTCCTGACCGTCCTTGCGGGAGCGCTCATCGGCGGCGCGATCAACGGCGTGCTCGTCGGTCGGCTCGGCGTGCCGTTCCTCGTGGTCACGATCGGAAGCCTCTCGATCTTCGAGGGCACGACCTATCTCGTCTCGGGCACGCAGACGATCTCGGTCACATCGGGTGTGCTCAACGCGATCGGCTTCGACTCGGCTGGCGGCGTCCCGATCACCGTGTGGATCATGGCAGGGACGCTCGTCGTTGCGTACTTCGTGCTCCACTGGACCTACTTCGGCAGAGACGTCTACGCAGTAGGAGGCAATGCCGCGGCCGCGCGGCTGTCCGGCGTGCACGTGACCCGGACGCTCGTGCTCGCGTACGCGATCTCCGGAGGCATGGCCGCACTTGGCGGTGTTCTCGAGGTCTCGCGCATCAGCGCCGCGAGCCCCACGATCGGCACCACAATCATCTTCAGCGCCACTGCCGCCGTTCTCATCGGCGGCACCGTGCTCGGAGGCGGGATCGGTGGGGTGGTCGGGACGGTGGTGGGCGTGCTCTTTCTCGGAGTGCTCCAGAACGGGCTCGCACTGTCGGGTCTCGCGAGCTCCTGGCAGGAGGTCGTGTCGGGAGCCATCGTGGTCCTCGCGGTGCTGTTCCACCAGCTCCAGCACAAGGGCAAGCCGCTCGTCCACCGAAGACGACCCGGCACGCTGGATACGATGTTCCCGGTTCAGGCGGTCCGAGGCAGTACCGAAAACGAGGCGGCCGAGCGCGTCGACGCACGCTCGTCCAACGCATAGCGATCGAGGCGTCGTTCGAGCTCAGAGCGTCTCGTCACATCAGAGAAAATGGGAGGGCACATCGTCATGTGGCACAACAGATGGAACAGAAGAGGCCGGCGTGTCGGTGCGACCGCTGTGGCAAGTCTCGCCCTTGCTGCAACCGCGTTCCTCGCGCCGGCCGCAGCCGCACCGAGGAGTCACACCTCCGCGCCGCCACCGGTCTTCGGCTCGAGCGGGATCAAGCCGTACTCGGGCTACGAGAACCGCTTCCCGACGACGTTCCCGGTTCCGAAAGTCGTGCACGGCAAGCACTACACGATCGGGTGCCAGAACCCCGTGAATGCAGGGAACCAGACGACCACCACCTTCTGTCTCGGGGTGATGGCCGAGGCACATGCGCTCGGCATGAGGTACATCGGCGTCGTCACAAACGTGACAGTCACAAAGCAGGTGAGCAACTTCGAGCAGCTGGTCGCCGAAGGGGCCAACGCGATCGTCTTGTACCCTCTTTCCCCCACCGCGCTGACGACGGCGCTCGCGAACGCAAAGAAGCACGGGGTCGTTGTCATTGCCGAGAACGTGACAGTGACCCCGAAGGCGTTCACGCCGCCCGGCTACCGAGCGCAGGTCTGGGAAGGAAGGGACGAGGAGGCCTACCTCTCGGTCGCCGAGATGGCCAAGCTCGTACCCCATGGGAAGATCGGGATCATCGGCATTGCGGCGCCCGTCCCCGCGATCAAGTTCCTGGTCACACGGTACCGCTTCTACGCGAAGCAATTCGGGCTCACGATCGTTGGCGAGTACGACGTGACGCACACAACAGTCTCCGGTGGCGAGACGGCGATGACCGCGTTGCTCGCCAAGTACCCCGACATGCAGGGGCTGCTCGCATTCAACGACACAACCGCCGTCGGCGCCTATACGGCGGCACGCAGCGAGGGAAGAACAGGGATCAAGATCGTCGGCATCAACGGTTCGACCACCGGGATCGACGCGGTCAAAGCCGCCCACGTCGCCCCCCTCATCCAGGTGGACGCAGTCGGTCAAGGGATGGAGGCGACGCTCGGCGCGTACGACGCATTGACGCGGCAGCACCTCCCGCTCCCAAAGGTCGTCGTGCGACCCCCTACGGCGATCATCACCAAGCAGGACGTCGCCAAGGTGCCCTCGTGGCAGAAGGAGCTCTCGGAGATCCGGCCGGCACACCTCATCTACTGATCAGCGAGACCGGGCAGTCGCATGAGCACGAGCCGACCACCGCGGGTCCTCGTCGTCGGGGCAGGGATCGGGGGGCTGACCGCGGCGATCGCGCTCGCGAGACGCAACTTCGAGGTCGAGGTCCTCGAACAGCGGACGTCGTCAGTCGAGATCGGTGCCTCGTTGTCCTTGGGCCCGAACGCCGTCAGGCTCTTGGACGACCTCGGCCTCGGCGCGGCAATCCGCAATCGGGGTGCAACCCCGCTGGCCGTCGACCTCCTTCGCTGGGACGACGGGAGGCTCCTGCACCGTTCGGAGCTCGGACCTCGGATGGTGGAGCACTTCGGCGCCCCTCAACTGGACTTCTTCCGGCCGGAGCTCCACGACCTCTTGCTCTGGGAGGCTCAGCAGGTCGCGTCGGTCCGTTTCGGAGCTCGCGTCGTAGGGGTCTTCGAAGAAGGTGAGCGGTGTCGGGTGGCGCTCGAGGCAGCCGGCGGGGAGGATGCCGGAGAGAACCCCGCGGACGCGACAGTGGTGGTCGGAGCCGATGGCGTGAGCTCCACGGTCCGCCAGTTGCTCGTCGGAAGGGACCGGCCTGTGTTCTCCGGGACGGTCGTGTACCGGGGCATCGCGGATCGCCGCGACGTGTCGGAGCTGCATCCGCCGGCCGTGAACTGCTACTGGCTGGGACCGAACCGCCACGGCGTGTCGTACTGGCTCTCCCACGGAGAGCGGCTCGCGGTGACCTGTGCCGTCCGGGACGCCACCTGGTCACGGGAGTCCTGGACGCTCGAGACCGAGCCGACAGAGGTGCTCGGCTACCTCGCCGGATGGCACGAGCCGTTCCTCGAGCGGATACGGCGCTGCCGGCTCATGCTCCGCAGCGCGGTCTACGTGCGCCAACCGCTCGAGCAGTGGTCGTACGGGCTCGTCACCCTCCTGGGCGACGCCGCGCACGCCATGCAGCCGTTCGAGGCGCAGGGGGCGGCACAGGCGATCGAGGACGCGTACGTGCTCGCGGCCTGCCTGGCCGAGCAGCCTGGTGATCCTCGCGCGGCGCTCCGACGCTACGCGCGCATCCGGATCGCGCGCACCCGCGAGCTGCAGGACTCATCCCGGGAAGCCGCCGAATCCTTCTACCTCCCCGACGGCGAGGCTCAGCGGCGTCGAGACGCCGACTACCAAGTGCTTCATGAACGCCAGCCCTGGGGCCCCCGTCAGCCGCTGTGGGAGTATGACGTCCGGGAGGTGCTCCGCAGGGAGCCTGTCTCGTCCGGGCTCGCTGAGTAGGTCGAGCCCGGA
>JAJYMD010000341.1 GCA_021787255.1 Actinomycetes bacterium
CGCTTCTCCACCATGATGATCGTCGGGGTCGCAGCGGTTGGGGCGTATGTCGGTGGTCCGGGGCTCGGCACGACGCTCTTCAACGGCCTCGAGGAGATCGGCTCGCCCGCGGCGGTCCCAGAGGTCGTCGTCGCGACTGGTGCGATCCTCGTGCTCGCGCTGCTCATGGACGCGCTGCTCGCTGGCCTTGCCCGGCTGAGCGTGTCCCGAGGGATTCGGGACTGAGAGAGAACGGGTTCGAGGAGGCTCAGGTGCTCAGCCCACGCTTCGACGCCAACGAACGGGAGGAGCGGCTCGCGGAGGCATTGCCCCGGCCGATGATCGAGCTGAGGAACGTGTCGAAGTGGTACCGGACCGAGCAGGCGGTGGCTGTTGACGAGCTCTCGCTGGAGGTGCGACGCGGGGAGTTCCTCGTACTCACCGGGCCGTCCGGCTGCGGAAAGACCACGACGCTCAAGATGATCAACCGGATCATCGAGCCGAGCTCCGGCATGCTCTTGCTCGATGGGCAGGATGTCACGCGCGTGCCAGCGCACGAGCTCCGCCAACGGATCGGCTACGTGATCCAGAGCGTGGGGCTCTTCCCCCACATGCGGATCGAGGACAACGTCGCCGTGGTCCCGCGGCTGTTGGGCTGGGACAAGCGGCGGATCAGCGAGCGGGTGGACGAGTTGCTCGACCTCGTTGGGCTCGAGCCTGGGGCCTACCGCCGACGCTACCCCCGCGAGCTCTCCGGCGGCCAGGCCCAGCGGGTCGGGGTCGCTCGTGCACTCGCGGGGGATCCGCCCGTGCTGTTGATGGACGAGCCGTTCGCGGCCGTCGATCCGATCACGCGGGCGACGCTCCAGGCGGAGTTCCTCCGCCTCCAGTCGACGCTCCACAAGACCGTCGTCTTCGTCACCCACGACATGGGCGAGGCGATGCGACTGGCCGACCGGGTGGCGGTGCTCGGGCCGCGTGCGACAGTCGTGCAGCTCGGGACCCCGACCGAGGTCCTGGCGGCACCGGCCGACGACTTTGTCGCAGAGATGCTCGGAGCGGGCCGCATGATGCATCTCCTCAGCAGTGTCCCGCTGCGCGGCGTGCCGCTGTCGAACTGCCCTGCGACGGAGGAGGGGTGTGCACCGGACCTGCTCGAGCGAGCCGCAGCTGCAGCCGAGCGAGCCGGGATCGGTCGCGTCCTGCTCCTCACCGACGGCCGACCGCGGCAGTGGCTTCCAGTTGGCCCTCGTGGCCGGGACGGGCAGGGCCCGAGCGAGGTGGGATGCGTCGTGACGGAGGAGGGGACGTCCCTCCGCGACGCGCTCGATCGGATCCTCCTGTGCCCAGAGAGCTGTGCAGTCGTGGTCGACGGGCACGGCAGGTTTCGCGGCCTCCTGGACCTCGCCGGGGTGCGCACGCTCCTCGCACGGACGGGTGCGCCGAGCCTGGGCGGAGGCCTGCCCACGTGACGACCTCGACCGAGGTCCGTGGGTCCGGCCTCTCGGCAGCTCCGCCGCCGGGCACGCTCCGCCCGTCCGCGCCCGGGCGGCGATGGCGGAGCTATGCGGCGCGCCCCGCCGTGCTCGCGGCCAGCTTCCTACTCCTGATGTGGTACCTCGCCACCGCCCGCCTCGATTCGATCGACCGCGCGAGTCTCGTGCCGTCGACGCTCGAAGCGGAAGCGCTGCAACAGCTCGTCCTCACCGCGGTGTCGAGCGCCGTCGTGGTCGCGCTTGCGATCTCGCTCGGGGTGCTCGTCACCAGACGCCGGGCGCCGATCGTCAACGGCGGGGTGGGTGCGTTGGCGACGCTCGGCCAGGCGAGCCCGCCGATCGGCCTGATGATCCTTGCCGGCTTGTTCATCGGCGTTGGCACGCGTTCCGCGATCTATGCCCTCATCGCGTACTCGGCGCTCCCGGTCCTCCGCAACACCATCACCGGGCTGAACGGCTTGGACCAGGGCGTCCTCGAGGCGGCGAGGGGTGTGGGCATGCGGCCGTGGCGGGTTCTCACCAGGATCGAGCTCCCACTGGCCGAGCCGGTGATCGTGGCGGGCATTCGCACGGCGATCGTTCTCAACGTCGGGACGGCAACGCTCGCCACCTTCATCAACGGGGGGGGCCTCGGTACGACAATCACGGCCGGGATCGCCGTCGACCGAGCTCCGGTCATCATCGCGGGCAGCGTGCTCGTCGCAATCTTCGCCCTGTTGCTCGACTGGGTCGTGGGCATCGCGGGCGAGGTGCTGCGTCCTCGCGGGCTGGGTGTCGGATGAGCCAGACGACGAACTCCACTCGCTCCAAGGACAACGAAGCGACCAAGGCAACGCCGAGGAAGGGAGGGGCAGGGACATGACTTGCTGGAGAGCGTGGAACCGGGTTGCCAGACGGGCGGGCGCGCCGCTCGTCGCGCTGAGCCTCGCTGCGTGCGTGCTCGCAGGGTGTGGTGCAACCTCCACCTCGTCTGCCGCGAGCTCACGCGGGGGCATCATCGGAAAGCAGTATCACCTCACCGGCCTGCACATCACCGTCGGTTCGCTCGACTTCACCGAGGAGCTGATCATGGGGTGGATCACTGTGGACACCCTGCGCGCTGCGGGCGCCACGGTGACCCCGAAGCTCGACATCGCCGGGGTTGACACGATCCGCCAGGCCGAGCTCTCCGGGGACATCGGCATGTACCCCTCCTACACGGGTACCGGTTGGGTCGTCTACCTGAAGCAGACGAGCCGGATCACCAACCCGAAGCTGCTCTTCGAGCGCCTCGACTCCCTCGACCAGCGAGAGAACGGGATCGCGTGGATCGGTCCCGCGAAGTTCAACGACACCTACGACGTAGCGACGTCGGAGCGGATCTCCGCCAAGTACCACGTCCGGACGATCTCGGAGCTGGCCGCACTCGTCCGCTCGGACCCCGCGGTCACGACCTTCTGCGCGACGTCGAGCTTCGAGGTGCGGCCGGACGGCCTGCCCGGCCTGGAGCACACCTACGGCTTCCACCTCCCCGCGTCCGATGTGAAGACCGAGGCCAGGGGGCTCATCTATACGAGTCTCGGGAAGGGGAGCCCGTGCAACTTCGGCGAGACCTACAGCACGGACGCACGGCTCATTGCCAACCGGTTGGTCGTGCTCGACGACAACCTGAGCTTCTTCCCGCTCTACAACGGCGCGGAGACCGTTCGCGCGAGCATCCTCCGGCGCTACCCGACGCTCGGGCCCCTGTTCGACCTCGTTCTCGGACGCCTCACGACGCCGGTGATCACGCAGCTCAACTCCGAGGTGGACCTGAAGGGGATGCCAGCGCAGGAGGTGGCGTCCAAGTGGCTGGCGACCGAGGGGCTCACCTGATCCCGAGCTGCAGGCCTGGGCGCCGTCTGCACGGGAGTGGCGCGGCGCTCGCGCGCCCGGGTCTGGGACGGCTCAGCAGGTGAGCGAGCCGGGCCACGAGGCGTTCGCCGGAGCGGCCCCCGGAGGCATCGACGCGGCTGATGCAAGGGTCCGCCGCTTCAACGAGGCGCTGCTCGAGGCCATGGATCGGGGCCATGACTTGCGGGAGGTGTTCGCGGCCATCGACCCGGACCCGGCTCGCTACACCGATGCTGGCGAGGGGGGCGGGATCCTCGAAGAGGTGCTCGCACCTGCGGAGCGGCTCCTTCGCCGTGCCCCGCGGCTCCCCTCCTTCCGCAGGGTCGAGAGCACGTCCCTGGCTCTCGACGGCCCCGTCTCGCACCCCGCGCTCGGCGTGGCAGGCGAATCGCGGTGGCTTGCCGGCCTGCGGTGGCTGCCGGGGCGAGGTGAGGAGGTCGTCGTCTCGGCGGTCGACGGGTCGGGAGCCTCCACTGGCGCGGCGACGCCCATCTCGGGATCGCCTGGGGACTGCCTGCGTCCGACCGTCGTCGCGCAGCCTGACGGTTCGGCCTGGGTCTTCTTCGCGAAGCGTGTGGCTGGCGTGCTCGGCGTGTGGGTGGCACGGGGGAGCCGCGGCTCGTGGACCGAACCGGAGCTCGTGAGCGTCCCCGGGGTTCCCTCGCTCAACCAGGATGCCGTGCTCCGCCGAGACGGCTCGGTCGAGTGCTGCTGGCAGGCTCTGGCAGGCACTGGCTTCGCCATCTTCACCCGGCGGTACCGGCAGGGCCGATGGACCGAGCCCGAGCGGCTTTCCGACGAGACCGAGCGCAACGTCTGGGACCCCGTCGTCACCTGCATGCCGGACGGGGCGCCCGCGTACAGCTGGACGAGCTACGGGGGGACCGGTTACGCAACCGCGGTGCTGATCGGAGACGCTGGGCGTTCCCGCCGCCGCTTCGTCCTCGGCGGGGAACCCGGCTACGAGCTCCACCCGAGCCTCGCCGTCACGGCGAACGGGGAGCTGTGGTGCGCCCGCGACGCGGTGCTTGTCGTCGGGCATGGAGGCTCCGGGCCGACGCGCCTTCGACCGGCCGAAGTCGTCGGTGTACCCTCGCCCGCCGCGAACCGGCCGGACGGCAGGGCGGTGCCGAGCGATCTCTCCCCGGACGTCCGGGCCTCGATTCGCGTGTCACGCCTCGAGCCCGACGCTGCGACGTGGGAGCTGCTCGACGCCCCCGGCTCGCGGCTCACGATCGGCCCTGGCGCCCTCCCGAGGCTGGCCGTTGTCGGGGGCGACCGCATTGGGATCGCCTATCGGGCGCGGCGGCGGCTGCCGCTCATGCTCTATTTCTGGGACGCCGCCGTCGAGTTCTTCCTCGGCGCCTCCGGCTGGGGTGGCCTCACGACCTTCGCCGAGGCGGACGGACCGCTCGAGGAGGTGGCGATCGCAGCGAGCCGAGAGGGGGTCCTCGTCGCTTGGAAGCACGACGGCAGGAGAGCCCGCAGCCTGGAGTGGTCCGAGGGTTTCGGCGGGACCGAACGGGACGACCTGCGCTCGCACTACGGCGAGGTCATCTGGAACACGTTGGACCGCCCGGGTCGCGTGCAGCTCGCGCCGTGCGGGCTGCCCGTGCCCGATGGCCGCTCGGTGGTCGGGCCTCTTGCCGTCGGCGAGTCGGCGCCGGCAGACCTGGCAGGGTCCGGCGGGGGGCGTGTCGGCGGACCGGCCCAGCGGGGGCCGGTGGAAGATAGCCGCCCCTGGACCGGGCTGGGAGTCGCAAAAAGGGCGCGCTACCAGGCGAGCGTCGACGGCAGGGAGTACACCCTCTATTGGGGCGATCTCCATCGCCACTCGCTGATCAGTCGCTGCACCGCCGGTGACGAGCCGACCCTCGACGACTTCTACCGCTACGCCTGGGACATCTGCGAGTACGACTTCTGGGCGGTGACCGACCACGCCGAGAACACCTCGGCGTACCAGTGGGAGATGATCCAGAAGGTCGCAGACGTGTTGCACGTCCCGGGCGTGTTCGTCCCTTTCTACGGGTTCGAGTGGACCGGCGCGACCGGCCATCAGAACGTGATCTACCGCTCGGCGCTGCGCGGCGCCCCGATCTTCTCCTCGACTGCGACCGGGACCTCCACTCCCGCGGGGCTCTGGGGTCATCTGCGTCGATATCCCGATCACCAGGCGATCAGCATCCCGCACCACCCGGGCTCCGCGATGGTCCCCTTCGACTGGTCCTACGCCGACGAGGAGCTTCTCCGGCTGGTCGAGGTCTTCCAGGCATGCCGGGGCAACTACGAAGCGGATGGGTGTTTCCGCCAGTATTCCGACGGCACACTGCCGGGAACCTTTGTCGCAGACGGACTGGCGCGCGGCCACCGCTTCGGGTTGATCGCCTCGTCCGACCACGGCAATGGAGCGAGCTACGTCGGCGTGCTCGCCGAGTCCCTTACCCGGGAGGACGTCTTCGACGCGCTGTATGCCCGGCGGGCCTTGGCCGCCACGACCCGCGACATTGTCATCGACTTCCGGGTCAACGGTGCGGTGATGGGAAGTGTGCTCACGGGGACGGAGCGGGCCGAGACCTCGATCGTGGTGAAGGCGTACGCCGACGTTGCCCGCGTCGACCTTCTCCGTGATGGAACCGTCCACGCCACTTGGCAGCCCGAGCTCGATCTCCCGGCGGGCTGGATAGCTGTGCCGCTGCGAGTGGAGTGGCAGAGCCGGGAGGCAGCAACAGCTGACTGGAGCGGTGGGCTCTCGATTCGCGGGGGTGGTGAGGTACTCCAGACCCCCTACTGGTCACCGGAGGTGACCGGCTTCTCGCGGACACGGGTGACCTGGACGGCGAGCACGAGGAACTTCCGCTCGCAGTACGGCGCGCAGCGAGGTGGGGTCGAGGTCACGCTCTGCGGGGCCCCGGAGTCGATCGTCGAGGTCACGGCCGGTCGGTGGGCCGGCCACGTCGAGCTGGGAGCCCTCCGCGAGACGGCCCGGGTCTCGCTCCACGACGGGAGCGACGTCTACCTGGGCCTCCAGCGGGGAACGGGAGGGTTGCGAAGCCTGGGGAGCTCCGAGTTGTGTGTCGGGACGGAGGAGGTGGTGGCAGAGCCCCACTGGTTCTACGCCCGGGTGATGCTCGTCGACGGGGAGATGGCCTGGTCATCTCCGATCTGGGTCCATCCGTCCGTGGCCTGAGCGCCAGGCTGGAGCCCTCCGTTCCGGGACGGGGCGCAGCGGTAGGATCCTCGCGTGTCGAACGCCGATCGAGCTGCAGCACCCGCCGAGCCGGGGACGCGACCTGTCGCCCTGCCGGCCGAGGAGGCAACGCCCGGCGGCGTGCAGTCCGTCCAGCGGGCGCTTCGCGTTCTGAAGCTGCTTGCCTCGTCGTCTGAACCCATCGGCGTGCGCCAGATCGGTCGAGAGCTCTCCCTCCACAGGGCGACCGTGTCGCGACTCCTCGGCACGCTGCTCGCAGAGGGCTTCGTGTCCCAGGAGCGCGCCACGCAGCGCTATGCGGTTGGTCCGGCGTTCCTGTCTGCGGCCGTTGCGAGCGGCGAGCGGCTTCGGCTGCACACTTCGGTGCACCGGCTCCTCGAGGAGATGGCCGACGAGTCGGGTGAGACGGTCACGCTTTCCGTTCGCGACGGGGCCTACGCGCTGACGGTCGACCAGGTGACGCCGGGGCGGATGGTCGTGAGCACGAACTGGATCGGCATGCGCACGGAGCTCCACTGCACGTCGGACGGGAAGGTCCTCCTCGCCTGGCTCGACGAGGAAGAGCGCGAAGCACTTCTCGCGGCTGCGCTCCGGGCGAAGACCGCGAGGACGATCACGGACCGCGAGGCGCTCAGGAGCGAGCTCGCGACGGTACGCTCGCGTGGCTATGCCGTCGCCGAACAGGAGCTAGAGGAGGGCTTGACAGGTGTCGCTGCCCCCGTTCGCGACCCGAGCGGGGCGGTTCTCGCTGCGATCTCGATCTCGGGGCCGAGCTACCGCATGACACCCGCCCAGCTCGGCCCCTGCGTTGCACTGGCCGAGCGTCTCGGGCTGGAGCTCGGGGAGCTCCTCGGGCCTCGCAGTCCCGACGTGCGCTACGTCCCGCAGCTCATCACCTGAGCGCGCCCACTCCGGGGCCGCCGGCTCCCGGCCCTACGTCCCTGGCGGCGCCGGACGTCCCGGGCCCGACCCGTCCTCCCCGTCCTCGGGCGGCGCGGCGCGCCT
>JAJYMD010000222.1 GCA_021787255.1 Actinomycetes bacterium
ACGTCTCGGTGCAGCCCGTCGGCGTCGGAGGTGCCCGCCCGATCGACGCGCGCATCGGCGGGGGCGCCGGTGGCGGGGGCGCGCTCGCCACCCCGACCGCCCCCGCGCTGCTCGCCGTCCGGCCCTCGGCGGTCCGGCTGTGCGCGCCGGAGTCCACATCGGCCCACCTCGCCGGACGGGTCGAGGACAGCGCGTTCCGCGGGCGCCACTACGAGCTCGTCGTCGACAGCCCCGGAGCACGGCGGCTCACCGGCGTCGTGAGCGAGCGCAGGGTCCCGAGGGGGACGGCCGTCGGCGTCGAGCTCGACGCGGCCGGCTGTATCCTGTTCGCCAACGCGCGCCGCTCGCCTCTCGCGCCACCCATGGAGAACGAGCCCGAGGAGTCGCGACCGGCGCAGCAAGGAGAGCCGGACGCTCGTCGAGCCCCGAGGTCCAGCGGCGCGCCCGGCCACGAGAGGAGCCGGACGGCGGTGACAGGGTGACCAGCGCGACCATCATGCTGATGCTCGCGGTCTTCGGCGCGTCCTGCGTCGAAGCGGTGGAGGCGCTGACCATCGTGCTCGCGTCGGGCACCACCCGAGGCTGGCGATCGGCGATGGAAGGGACGGCCGCGGCGGTGGTCGTCCTCGGGGTGCTCGTCGGGGCCGTCGGCGTGCCCCTCGTCCATTACGTGCCGATCGACGCGCTGCGCGTGCTCGTCGGCGCGCTGCTGCTCGTCCTCGGCCTCTCCTGGCTGCGCAAGGCGATCCTGCGGGCGAGCGGGCACAAGGCGAAGCACGACGAGGACGCCATCTACCAGGAGACCGCGGCGTCGCTGCGCGCCGACAAGGGGGTGCGCGGACGGCGTGACGCCGCCGGCTTCGTCGTGGCGTTCAAAGGGGTGCTCCTCGAAGGGATGGAGGTCGTGCTCATCGTCGTGAGCCTCGGGGCGAGCCAGCACGCGCTCGGCGACGCGTCGGCCGCGGCCGCGGCAGCGGTCGCGCTCGTCTCGGCCGTCGGGCTCGTCGTGTCGCGCCAGCTCTCCGCGGTGCCCGAGAACACGATCAAGACCGTGGTCGGCATCATGCTGACCAGCTTCGGGCTCTTCTGGACGGGCGAGGGCGCGGGCGTCCACTGGCCGGGGAGCGACCTCGCGATCCCGGTGCTCGTCGGTGTGTTCGGGGCGGTCACCGCAGGCGCGGTGACCCTCTTGAAGACCCAGGCGCCGGCACCTTCCCCCCAGCACCTCGACCCCGCGCACCTCGACCCCGCGCACCTCGACCCCGCGCACCTCGACCCCGCGCACGCGGACGGACGAGGTGCCTCGTGATCGGGACGATCGCACGCTGGAGCAGGGCGTTCGCCCACTTCTGGTGGGACTTCCTCGTGGGCGACACCCCCGAGCTCTTCGCCGCCGTGCTCGCGCTCGTCGGCCTCGCGTTCGCGCTCCGCGACGACCGGGTCGCGGCCGTCGTCGCGCTCCCGCTGCTCGCCGTCGCTGCGCTGGTCTCGAGCGCGTGGCGGGGGCGGGTGCGGGCGACCAAGCGACGCGCCGAGGAGCGCTGACCGGCGCCCGGCTCGATCGAGCACGCGATCGAGAGACACCCGCCCGCCTCGCTGCGTCCGCCTCTCGGGCTCATCCCATCGTCACGAAGGCCCGGGTACCCTCTGGCCACGGACTTCGCGCACCACACCCTTGCTGCGAGCACGGCCCCCGAGGACGCTGCAAAGCGGCTCCTCTCGGGCTGGGGACGCACCGCCCCGACCCGAGCGCTGCTGCGCAGCCCGCGCAGCCCCGAGGAGATCCCCGACCTGTTCTCGAAGGCCGACGCAAGGGGCATCGTGGCGCGCGGGCTCGGTCGCAGCTACGGCGACGCGGCGCAGTGCTCGGGGGGCACGGTCGTCGACATGCGCTCGATCCTGGGCGCAAGCGACGTCTCCGGCGGAGAGGTCGAGGTCGGGGCCGGCATGTCGCTCGACGCGCTCCTGCGGCGAGCCCTGCCGGCCGGCTGGTTCATCCCGGTCACCCCCGGCACCCGCCAGGTCACCGTCGGCGGTGCCCTCGCCGCGGACATCCACGGCAAGAACCATCACCTCGACGGCAGCTTCGCCCGCCACGTCAGCGCGATCACGATCGCCACGCCGACCGGGCTCCGGCGCGTCTCTGCGAACGAGGACGCCGAGCTGTTCTGGGCGACGGCTGGCGGCATGGGGCTCACCGGCATCGTGACCTCCGCCAGGGTCCGAATGCTCCGGGTCGAGACCGACCGCATGCTCGTCGACACGGACCGGTTCTCGGACCTCGACGCCGTCATGTCGGCGATGGAGGCCGGCGACGCCCGGTACCGCTACTCGGTGGCATGGGTCGACTGCTCCGGCCCGGCCATCTCGACGCGGCAGCGCGCGCCCGGCCTGCGCGCAGGGCGCGCGGTGCTCACCCGTGCGGTCCACGCCCGGCTCGAGGACCTCGCGCCCGGCGAGCGTCGACCTCCCGCCGCCCCGCCACGGCCAGCGCTCGGGACTCCCCGGCGCGTCCCGCGGGGCCTGCTGAACCGCCTCAGCATCGCCGCCTTCAACGAGGCGTGGTACCTGCGCGCCCCTGTGCACAGGGAGGCCGAGGTGCAGTCGATGTGGCGTTTCTTCCATCCCCTCGACGGCGTCGCCGACTGGAACCGGCTCTACGGACCGCGAGGGTTCGTGCAGTACCAGTTCGTGGTCCCCGAGAAGAGCGGCGACGTCGTCGCCGCCGTCGTACGCGAGCTGTCGGAACGCCGCCTCCCCTCGTTCCTCGCGGTCCTGAAGCGGTTCGGGGCGTCCTCACCCGGACCGCTGTCGTTCCCCATGCCGGGCTGGACCCTCGCGCTGGACCTGCCCATCGGACCGCAGGCCCTACCGACCTGCCTCGACCGGCTGGACGCGATGGTCGCCGCAGCCGGCGGGCGCGTCTACCTGGCAAAGGACTCCCGGCTCCGGCCAGACTTGTTCTCGACCATGTACCCGCGCCTCGAAGAGCTGTCGTCTGTGCGCCAGCGGGTCGACCCCGCCGGGCTCATGCGATCCGACCTGTCGCGACGCCTGGGCCTCGACTGAGGGAGGCCCCGTGCTCGACGCCTTCGGGCAGCCCCAATCGGCCGTCGTCCTCGGCGGCACCTCGGACCTCGCAGGTGCGATCGTGCGTGCGCTGGCACACCGCCGTCTCCGCACGGCCGTCCTCGGGGGGAGGAACGAGGAACGGCTCGCGCTCGCCGCTCGAGCGGCGTCAGCCGAGGGGGTGAGGGAGGTCCGGACCGTGCAGCTCGATGCGACGGACGTGGCAGGGGCCGCGCGCGCGGTGGACGAGTGCTTCGACGCGGCCGGCTCGGTCGACCTGGTCCTCGTGGCGATCGGCGTGCTCTCGCACGAGCGCGACGAGCTGGACCCCGCGCGTACCGCGGAGGTCGTGACCGCGACGTACTCGTGGCCCGCGGTCGCGCTCACGCGCGCGGCAGCCCACCTGCGCGATCAGGGCTCCGGACGGATCGTCGTGCTCTCGTCGGTCGCCGCGGTCCGGGTGCGGAGGCAGAACTTCGTCTACGCCTCTGCGAAATCAGGCCTCGACAGCTTCTCGATCGGGCTACGCGAGGCGCTGCACGGCACCGGGGTGGTCGTCCAGATCGTGCGCCCCGGCCGCGTCCCGACCAAGATGACCGAAGGGCTTCCGAGGGCGCCGCTGTCGACCACGCCCGATGCGGTCGCGAACGCGGTCGTCGCGGGGCTCGCGTCTGACACCCCCATCGTGTGGGTGCCCGCCTCTGCCAGGTGGGCGCTGGCCGCGGCGCGCTTGGTTCCCCAGTCGCTGTGGCGGCGGATCCCAGGCTGAGCATGTTCGGCGGACGAGCACGTCCAGGGACGCGTATGTTCCGGGGACGAGCATGTTCCAGGGGAACAGGCAAGGACATCGAAGAGAGACTGAGGGAGCCAAGGACATGAAGCTCGGTTTTGCAGCGCCGGTCTCCGGGTCTTGGGCAACCGCGGGGGCGTGCGCCGAGGTCGCGTCGTGGGCCGAGGAGCTCGGCTTCTCGTCCCTCTGGACCTTCCAGAGGCTCCTCGCCCCGGTCGACGACGACGGCGCGCATCGGCTCGAGCCCCAGTACCGGAGCGTCCAGGACCCCCTCGCCGTCCTCGCGTACCTGGCGGCCAAGACGACGAAGGTCCGCCTCGGCGTGGCGGTCCTGAACGCGCCCTTCTACTCTCCGATCGTCCTCGCCAAACCCCTCACCACGATCGACCTCCTCTCCGGTGGCCGCCTCGACGTCGGGATCGGCCTCGGATGGATGGCCGAGGAGTTCGAGGCGGCCGGTGCGTTGCTGGACCACCGGGGCTCCCGCACCGCGGACTTCGTCCGCTGCCTGCGTGCGATCTGGACGGAGCAGGTCGTCGAGTACGAGGGCCCGTACTTCCGCGTACCACGCGCACGAGTGGACCCGAAGCCCGTCCAGCGACCCCACCCACCGCTGCTGTTCGGAGGGACCGCGGAAGCCTCGCTTCGGCGGGCCGGGCGCATGGCGGACGGATGGATCAGCAGCAGCCGCGCGGACCCCGGCACGCTCGCCGACTCGATCGCCGTCGTCCGCTCGGCCGCCGCCGACGCGGGACGCGACCCGGCCTCGTTGCGCTTCGTGTGCCGCGCGGTGGTGAAGGTCCGCTCCTCGGCACGAGCGCCGCTCACTGGGACGCTCGAGGAGGTCCGCGAGGACCTCGGTGTGCTCGCGCGCGCGGGCATGACCGAGGCGTTCGTCGACTTGAACTTCGACCCGCTCATCGGTTCACCGGACGCGGACCGAGGAGCCTCGCTCCGGCACGCGCGCACGGTGCTCGAGGCCTTGGCGCCGGCATCGGACTGAACGGGGGCTCACGGCCCACACCTCTGGTTGACGGACCGCCGATCGTCGCGCGCGACGCCCACTTCGCTTGAGGCGCAACGAGCGTGAGGGGGGTCACGCGACGTGCCGAAGCAGCAGGCTGGCCTGCGCCGGAAGGTTGACCGTCAGTCCGCGCACCTCCCTCACGAAACGCGTAGGACGAGCGGTGTTCACGAGCTCCTGCCAGCGTCCCGGCTCGGCCACCTTCGGAAGCGTGTAGCGGCGAGGGCGCGACCCGGCGTTCAGGAGGAGGAGCAGGGTCTCGCCACGAGCCGACCGGCCGCGGGCGTCGACCTCGTCGACGGCACGCCCGTAGACGAGCATGCCGAGCACGCGGTTCTCCGGGTCGGCCCAATCGTCTTCCTTCATCTCCTCGCCGTCGGGCCGGATCCAGGTGAGGTCCTTCATCTGGGTGCCCGGGACGACCTCGCCGGTGAAGAAGTTCCGGCGACGCAGGATCGGGTTCTCCGACACGATGCCCACGAGCTGGCGGACGAACGCGAGCAGCTCCTGCTCGGTCTCCCTCAGGTCCCAGTCGAGCCAGCTGGTCGGATTGTCCTGGCAGTACGCGTTGTTGTTGCCGTACTGGCTGTGGCCGATCTCATCGCCTGAGAGCAGCATGCGCACGCCCTGCGAGCACATCAGGGTGGTGAGGAAGTTCCGCTTCATGCGGTCCCGGAGCCGCTGGATCCGCACCGAGTCGCTCGGTCCTTCGACCCCCCAGTTCCGGCTGTAGTTCTCGCGGGCGCCGTCCTCGCCGCCCTCGCCGTTCGCCTCGTTGTGCGGCTGCTCGTAGCTCACGAGGTCGGTCAAGGTGAACCCATCGTGACAGGTCACGAAGTTCACGCTGGCATAGGTGCGGCGCCCGGTGTGCCCGTAGATGTCGCTCGAGCCAGTGAGCCGCGAGGCGAGCTCCGGCACCTGGCCGGGGTCGCCGCGCCAGAAGCGGCGCACGCAGTCCCGGTAGGCGCCGTTCCACTCCGACCAGCCCTGCGGGAACCGGCCGAGGAGGTAGCCGTCCGGACCGACGTCCCAGGGCTCTGCGATGAGCTTCACCGTCGAGAGCACCGGGTCCTGCTGGATGATCTCGAAGAACGCGCTCGGCTGGCCAGCCTCGTACCCCCGCACGAGCACCGGGGCGAGGTCGAAGCGGAAGCCGTCGACGTGCATGTCGGTCACCCAGTACCGCAAGCTGTCCATGACCAGGGCCATGGTGCGGGGATGCAGGATGTTCAGGCTGTTGCCCGTTCCCGTGTAGTCCACGAGCTCGGCGGGCGCCTCGGGGCGAAGCCGGTAGTACACCGCGTTGTCGACCCCGCGCAACGAGAGGGTCGGGCCCATCCGGCCGCCTTCACCGGTGTGGTTGTAGACCACGTCCAGGATGACTTCGAGCCCGGCTCGGTGCAGCGTGCGCACCATGGACTTGAACTCGCTCACCTGCTGTCCCGGTCCCCCGGCAGCGTACTCGACATGGGGTGCGAAGAAGGCGATCGTGTCGTAGCCCCAGTAGTTCGTGAGCCCCGCCTCCACGAGCCGCCGGTCGTTCACGTGGTGGTGCACGGGCATGAGCTCGACGGCGGTCACGCCGAGGTCGACGAGGTGGTCCACGATCGCGTCCGACGCCAGGCCGAGGAAGGTCCCGCGGAGGTGCTCGGGGACCCCGGGGTGGCGCATGGTCATGCCGCGCACGTGGCACTCGTAGATCACCGTGCGGTTCCATGGCGTCGACGGCGAGCGGTCGTCCCCCCAGGTGAACGCGGGATCGACGACGATGCACTTCGGCATCGACCCCGCGGAGTCACGCCGGTCGAAGGACAGGTCCTGCGCCGGGTCGCCGACGCGATAGCCGTAGAGGTCGTCGCTCCAGCGGACGGTGCCGCTCAGTGCGCGCGCGTAGGGGTCGATGAGCAGCTTGTGGCGGTTGAAGCGGTGGCCCTCCTCGGGCGCGTACGGGCCGTCGACGCGATAGCCGTAGAGCACGCCAGGCCGCGCGTCGGGAAGGTAGGCGTGCCACACGTGGTCCGTGGTCGCCGGCATCGCGACGCGCTGGACCGGCTCGGCGGAGGTGGGGTCCGAGAAGATGCACAGCTCGACAGCGGTCGCGTGCTCCGAGTACAGCGCGAAGTTGACCCCTTCGCCGTCCCACGTCGCGCCGAGCGGGTGCGGGTTCCCTGGCCAGACGCGCATCAGGCTGCACCGTCGCTGTCGCTGTTCTCGTCCCTGTCCCTGTCGCCGTCCCCGTCCGTGTCGCCGGAGCCGGAGCCGGGCTCTGGCGCGAAGAAGACGCAGGCGAGCGGCGGCGCGACCAGCGTGAGGGCGAAGGGCCGCCCGTGGGAGGGAACCGGTCGGGCGTGGACGCCCTCCCCGTTGCTCACGCCACTCCCGCCGTACTGAGGCGCGTCGGAGCTCAAGACCTCCCGCCAGAAGCCTCCGAGGGGCACGCCGACCAGCAGGTCTTCCCGTGGCACCGGCGTGAAATTGCAGACGACGAGGACGACGCGCCCGCTCGAGGACCGGCGAAGGAAGCTGAGCACGCTGATGTCGGCGTCCTCGGACCGCACCCACTCGAAGCCTCCAGGGTCGGCGTCGAGCTCGTGCAGCGCTGGCTCGTCCCGGTACAGCACGTTCAGGTCCCGCACCCACCGGCACACCCCCGCGCTGCGGTT
>JAJYMD010000342.1 GCA_021787255.1 Actinomycetes bacterium
GGGCAGGGATGCCGACGTCGCGATCTTCCCCGCACAGGCGGTGAGCGGCGGGACAGGCGGGATCCAGCTGACAGCGCGCTGGCTTCCCCTGGATCTTCTGGCGCCCAACGGCCATGCCTACTTCCTGCTCGTGTTCCTGGTGCTCGTGGTCTGCGCGGGCGCCGTCGCGCTCGTCCAACGCGGCACGGTGGGACGGTTCCTCGCTGCGATGCGTGGCAGCGAGCTCGGTGCTGCAGGCGTGGGCGTGAACATCGCCTGGCAGCGCGTGCTCGCCTTCGTGCTCTCCGGCGCCCTCGCCGGGGCAGGTGGGACGCTGCTCGCGATCCAGCAGACGGTGATCGCCCCGGGAGAGTTCAACTACCAGCTCTCCCTGGCCTTCGTGGTGATCGTGGTGACGACCGGGGTCGGGACCGTCGAGGGCGCGATCCAGGCAGGTGTGGGGCTCGTCGTGGTCGAGCAGCTGCTGCAGTACGCGCCACAGCGGCTCCAGGGTCTCGCCTTCGTGCTCTTCGCGCTCGGGGCGCTCACCTATGCGGCACATCCAGAGGGGATCGTGGAGCTGGAGAAGCGGCGGTGGACCGAGCGCGCCGAGCGGCTGCTCGCGCGCCGCCACGGAGCGTCGGCGACCGCCGCGGTCACCGGGCGGTCGTGATGCTCGCGGTGCGAGGCCTCACCAAGTCCTTCGGCGCGACGCCCGCCGTTGTGGGTGTCGACGTCGACGTGGAAGCTGGCGAGAGCGTCGGTCTGGTCGGGCCGAACGGGGCCGGAAAGACCACCGTCCTCAACTGCATCTTCGGGCAGCTGCGTCCGGACGCGGGCAGCGTCGAGCTCGACGGGCGCGACATCGGCCGGCTCCCGACGTGGCGCCGGGCGCGCCTCGGCGTCGCGAGGACCTACCAGCGGCTCGAGATCTTCCCCGAGCTCACCGTGCGCGATCACCTGATCGTCGCGCTTCGGGTCCACCGCGGTGGCACTCGCCTGTGGCGCGACCTGTTGGGCATGAGCGCGCCGGGACGCGAGGAGATCGCCGCGGCCGACTCCGTGCTCGTCGCCCTCGGCCTTCTCGAGCTCGCGGACGTGCCGGTGGCGGCGCTCGGGCTCGGTGTCTGCAGGCTTGTCGAGCTCGCACGCGCGGTCGTCGCCCAGCCGCGCCTTTTGCTCGCCGACGAGCCGACCTCTGGGCTCGACGAGCAGGAGACCCGGGATCTCGCGGGCCTCCTCCGCTCGCTGCAGCGCGCACGCGGGATGGGCATGCTGCTCATCGAGCACGACCTTGCGATCGTAGAAGCGGTCGTGGACCGCGTCGTGGTGATGGACCTGGGCCGAGTGGTCGCGTCGGGCTCCTTCGACGAGGTGATGGCCGCCCCCGCGGTGCGGCGCGCCTACCTCGGTGTGCCATGAGCGGCGACGTGGCTCCGGTCCTCGAGCTGGACGAGGTGAGCGCCGCGTACGGCCCGTACCGCGCGCTGTTCGAGGTGAGCTTCTCGGTGGAGAGCGGGGGCGCGGTCGCCCTCCTCGGGCCCAACGGAGCCGGGAAGTCGACGGTGGCGCGCGTCGCGTCCGGGCTCGTCCCCGTCACCTCCGGGCGCGTCCGCGTGGACGGGCGCGACATGACCGGGGAGCCGGCGTGGCGGATCGCCCGCGCGGGGCTGGCGCACGTGCCCGAGGGACGCGGGGTCTTCGACTCGATCAGCGTCGAGGAGAACCTCGTGCTCTCGTTCCGGCGGCGCGCGGGGCGAAGGATGGTGCCGGCGTCCCTCGAGCGCGCGTACGCGAGCTTCCCAGTGCTCGGCGAGCGCCGGCACGACCGCGCTGGGACGCTCTCGGGTGGCCAGCAGCGGCTCCTCTCCCTGGCCAAGGTTCTCGTGGTGCCGCCGAAGCTGCTCATCGCCGACGAGCTCTCCCTCGGGCTCGCGCCGAGCGTGATCGACGACGTCTACGCGGGCCTCGCCGAGGTGCGCCGGAGCGGCACCGCGCTGGTCGTCGTCGAGCAGCAGGTGGACCGTGCGCTCGCGCTCGCGTCGTCGGCCGTCGTCCTCGAGCGCGGCTCGGTGGCCTACTGTGGGCCGGCGTCAGGGGCTCGGTCCGTGGTGGAACGGGTGCTCGAGCGTCGTAGCAGGACACACGACGCCGGCAAGGATGCGGGGCCGGCGGACCGGACGACCCCCGCGAAGGCCGTCAGCCCGAGACGAGCGTGAAGCGCGACCCCGCGCCGAAGAGACGCTCTGGGAGCGACAGCGCCATCCGCTCGGCCCACGCGACGTCCCGTGACCCTGTGGCCGAGCCGGGGGCCGGGCGGTGGCAGAATCGACGATCGCGGGCGCCGGCGGAGGCTCGCGAACGGCGCAGCGGACCGTCCTCGCACGGACGGCGCGCGGGGCACAGCGGTGTCGAGCCAGGGGAGATCGAGCAGGCATGAGCACGGCGCAGCGGGCCGCACCGAGCGACCTCTTGGGCGAGCGCGCGCCCGAGCCCGAGAGCGCGGTGCAGGCTGCGCCGCTGTCGCTCACGCAGCGTTCTTCGCTCCTGATGGCGCCGCACAACCCGAGCCGAGAATTCATGAGCTGGGTGTACCAGCTCAACGGGAAGCTGGACGTGGACGCACTGGTGCGGGCGGTGGACGACGTGGTCGAGGCTCACGACGTGCTGCGCGTCCGTTTCGAGCCCGGTCCCGGAGACGGCGTGGAGACTTCGACGCAGTTCGTGACGCCGTTCCGCAGCGGTGTGACGCGCGTCGTCCGACTCGACGACCGTCCGAAGCTCGAGGCGCTGGCGGCGGCGGTCGTCGCGGTCGAGGCCGAGTACCGCGACCTGTCGCCGTGGGACGAGCCGCGCCTGCAGGCGACGCTGTACGTGGTCGCGCCGAAGACCCACGTGCTGTCGATCTTCGTCGCCGAGGCGCTCTGCGACGGGGAGTCAGGGACGCTCGTGGCGGCCGAGCTGTCGAGGGCGTACGCGCTGCACGCCGGCAAGACGCCGCCGGACCTCCCGCTCCCGGCGCACGGGAGCTACCTGCGATGGGTCCTCGAGAACCCGGTGCCGGAGCCGCTCCAGCGGCGTGCGGTCGACCACTGGCGAGCGCTGCGGGACGAGCCGGTCGCCGCCGGCACGTGGCCGATGACCCTCCCAGAGCGGTCCCGCCCGCGCACCCGCTTCTTCAACGTGCCCGCAGGGCAATGGCAGCGCCTTGTCGACGTGACGCCGGGGATGGAGGCGATGCCCTTCGTGGTGGTGCTCTCCTGGCTCGAGATGTCGCTCGCGCGTGTGGCCTCGGCCGAGCGCTTCGTCGTCACGACCGCGGTCTCCAACCGGAGCCGTCCGGGCGCGAAGGGCCTCATCGGGAACTTCGTCGGCCCTGTGCGCATGGTCGCGCAGGTCGCCTGCACAGAGCCGCTGGAGGAGGTCTCGCCGAGAGTGTTGCGCGCTCTTCGCGAAGCCCTCGCCGCGAGCGTCGTCCCGGTCCCGCTCGCAGAGGCGCGCCTCCAGGCGCCGGAGCCGTTCGTGCCCCCCGACCCGACCGTGTCGTTCTTCATGTTCGACGAGCGCCAAGGTCCCGACTTCGTCGGGGTCCGCCAGCGCCGGTTCCGAGTGCACACGGGGCGCGACGTCCTGCGGGTCAACTGCACGCCGGACGAATCGGGAGGCCGGAACTTCTTCGTGATCTCCGGCTCCGCCCCAGGGGACCTCATGGACGCGCTGGTCGCGGAGCTACAGGGTCACCTCGGGGTCGCTCGATGAGCGGGGCCGGATCGGTCGAGTCGGGTCATTTTGGACCGTTGGGAGGAGCGGAGCGTGGCGAAGAACGTGCTCGGAGGGGAGCTGGAGCCCTGCAGCACCGATCCGATGACCGGCTTCTACCGTGACGGGTGCTGCAACACGGGCGTGGGGGACCTCGGCGTCCACACCGTGTGCGCGCGGGTGACGGCGGAGTTCCTCGAGTTCTCGAAGTCTCGCGGCAACGATCTCTCGACGCCTCGCCCAGGGTTCCCCGGCCTCCGGGCCGGGGACCGGTGGTGCCTGTGCGCGCCGCGTTGGCAGGAGGCGCTGGAGGCAGGGGTGGCGCCCGAGGTCGTGCTCGAGGCGACGCATGCCGCCACCCTCGAGTGGGTCAGCCTCGAAGACCTCTGCCGGCACGCCGTCGATCGAGAGGGCTGAAGGCAGGGATCGTCGCCGACCGCACCGTCCCGTCAGAGCCGGGCCCGGAGGGCCGCGGCGGCCTCTGCGGAGCGCTCTCGTAGCGCCTTCCGCGCGTCGTCGGAAGGTCCGAGCACCCCGGCGAGGTGCTCGAAGAACAGCCCGACGATGAACGCACGGAGGACTCGGGCGACCGCGGGTGCGCCCGGCCCGTCGCAGATGGCCGGCTCGGACTCCTCGAGCCAGCGTTCGAGGGCCGTCTGCGTCGCCTCGAAGAGCTCGACTCCGACGGCGTGAGCGGTCTGTTCTCCTCGCATGACCTCGCCGAGCATCAGGCGGATGAAGTCCTCGACCTCGAGCATCGAGCCCAGGATGTCGTCGAGCATGTCGGCCAGCCCGTCGAAGTCGTCCCGAGCGATCGAGGCACGGCCGGTCGACGCCGCGAGGTCCTCGATGAAGCCGCGCTCTTGGAGCACCGCGACGAGGAGCTCCCGCTTGGAGGCGAAGTAGTGGTACAAGGATGCGACGTTCAGCCCGGCGGCGGCGGCGAGGTCGCGCATGCTGGTGCCGTCCACGCCCCGCTGGGACATCAGCGCGAGGGCGGTGTCGAGGATGTGCTGGCGCTGGGAGAACCCCGCGGCTTGCTGGGCTCCGGCGGAAGATGAGGTCGTCACGGCCTCCATTGTCGGGTTCGCGCGGGCTCACGTCGAGCGCGCGCCTGTTCTGGCTGGTCAGGATGCCAGGGTCATCGGTCGATCGGCCGGCTGCCTGGCTGGCCGGCTGGCCGCCTTGCTGGCCGGCGGCCTTGTCCTCGGAGCCTAGGAGCCCGGTTGCTGGTCGAGATCCACATTGCCGCGGTCATCGCGACGACGGAGGTCGCGGGTCGTCACGAGCTCGAGCTCGACCATGACCTCGCCGGTCACGGCGCGCGCCGCCCGGGCCGCGTCTCTCCCGAGCCGGACGAGGCGTCCGAGCGTACGGGGATCTGCCAACACCATGCGCACCGCCCCAGGGATGTCGGCGCTTCCGTCGGGGAGAAGGAGCGACGCGATCCGTGGCGTGAGGGTCCCCGCGACGTCGCTGATCGCACGGACGACGCCCCACGGCACGGCTCGCGCCTCGCAGACAGCGGCGATCGCTGCGGTCTCCATGTCCACCGCCGTCGCCTCCTCTGGGATCGGCGGTGTCGTGCTGTGACCAGCGGGACCTGTGCCGACCAGGGGCATGCGCTCGACGGTGGCGAGGACGCCGGTCCCGCCTCGGCCTCGGCTCGGGGTGAACACCGTGCCGGTCCGCACGTCGACCACCCTTGCCGGGCGGAGGGTGTCGCCAACGCGCAGCGAGGCGTCGAGCGCGCCTGCGACGCCGGTGACCAAGACGCTGTCTGGGGCGACCTCCTCGAGGACGAGCGCCGTCCCGGCTCCGGCGAGAGCCGGTCCGACGCCCACCGCGCTTGCGATGACGTCCTCGCGGCCCCAAGCCGGCACTCCTCCGAGCTTCGTCGGGCGCAGGCCGAGCCGCCGGACGAGCGGCCGGAGCTCGCGGGGCATCGCGGCGAGGACGAGGGCGCGACCGCTCACGTCACGGTGCCCGGCGTCACGGTGCAGCCGTCACGGTGCCCGGCGTCACGGTGCCCGGCACGGCTCCTAGTGCGATCGCGCCCACCCGTCGACGCTCGAGAGGCGGTAATCGACGGTGTCTGCGATGTGCTGCGACCCGTCGGTCGCCTCGACGCGCAGGAAGACCCCCACGACGTAACCGCCGCCGAGCTGGACCCTGGTGCGGTACGTGCCGGTGACCGCGGCACGCTGGGACGGTGGGACGAGGTCGCGTGCGGGCTCGACGTTCTCGAAGTAGTGGCCGCGCGGGAAGAACGTCCGGATGGAGAGGAGCCCACGCACCGGGCCGAGCACCGCCGAGGCCTGCGGCCCTGTGAGTCGTCGGCGAGCCTCGACCTTCCCCGACGGTGCGACGGCTTCCTCTGCGACGTGGTCGGGAGCCGTGAAGACGAATTTCACGATCGTGCCGGAGAGCTGGTTGGACGTGTAGCTGCCGGCCACCCGGGTGGCCAGGAGGGTCTCGCCCGCACCGTTGTGCACCGCGAGGTCGTAGCCTGTCGGCGCCTCGAACGCGCCGAGGACCGCACCTCCCGCCGCCAGGAGGCTCATCGCGCCGACGAGAAGGAACGCAAGGGGGAAGCGCCGCATCGTGCCAGGCTACCTCCCGCGTCGATCGTGGCCAGCTGGGGCTCTGAGCACCCAGGCCGATCCAGGTCGAGCTAGGCTGCGGTCGCCTCTCGCAGCAGCTCGACGAACCGAGCCGTCGAGGTCTCGGCGGCGAACGTCCGCACCCTGCGCAGGCCCGCCTCGAAGAGCCGGGAGCGGAGCCCGTCGTCGGTGACGACGCGCCGGACCGCCGCCGCGAACCTGAGCGGCTCCTTCGACGCGAGCACGAGCCCGGCGTCCCCGACGGTCTCGGGCAGCGCGCCCGCGCCGTACGCGACGACCGGGACGCCGTGGCCCATCGCCTCGACGACCGGGACGCAGAACCCCTCGTGCTCCGAGGCGCAGACGAAGACGTCCGCGGCACGGTAGTACGCCTCCAGGACCGAGGGGCCGACCGATCCGGTGAGCTCGACGGCTCCGTCGAGCCCGAGATCGTGGACGAAGCCGGTGAGCGCCGGACCGTAGCGTTCGCCGAGCGGCGACCCCACGAGCCGCAGGCGGGCGCGGGCGTCGTAGACCCGCCGGTAGACGGAGAGCATCTTCACGAGATCGTGCTGGGCTTTGTGCGGCGAGACCTTCCCGACGAAGAGGAGGTCGACGCCGCCTCGCGCCTTGTCGGCCGCGAGCCGCCTTGCCGTCGCGAGGTCCGGAGAGGGACCGGCGCGCGTCATGTCGATGAGGAGGGGCACGACCGCCGTCTTCTGGTAGCCGAGGCTTTGCAGCTCGAGCTCGTTGAAGTGCGAGTCCGCGACCGCGAGCACGGAGCGCGACGCCAATCGTTCGAGCTGGGCTCGTCCGTAGGAGGCTTCGTATGCGATCGTGGGTTCCCAGGGCGCGAGCAGACCGGCGGGCGTGATGTTGTGGTAGTTGACCAGGATCGGTGTGTCATGCGCCATGAGCACGTCGAACACCGGGCTGCCGATCGACGCCTGGTAGAGGAGGAAGCGCTCGCGTCTGCGGCGCCCGAGCATGCCAACTGGCCGGCCGACCTCGGCGACGTCCGGGGTGCAGGTTCCGTAGAAGATGTCGGACTCGATGCCTGCCGCGCGCAGCGCTCGGGTGAGGTTGACCGAGTGCACGCCGATCGCGTCGCGACTGGCGAGCGAGGGGATGACCTGGTCGA
>JAJYMD010000349.1 GCA_021787255.1 Actinomycetes bacterium
CCCCATCTGCCGCCGGCCGCCTCCGCCACCGTCGGCAGCATGCCGACCGCGATGGCCGCGATCGAGAGCGCGGCGACCCCTTGGCGCCAGCCGAACCTGTGCCCTGCGAGATCGGTCTCGAAGGCGGCAACCCCGAGACCGACCGCCCCGGCTACTGCGACCGCGGCGGGCGCGAGGAGAACGTCGACCGACGGCGCGAACGGAACCGCCCAACCCTTGACGGCGACGAGCGCGAGGAGCCACGCCGGGATCGCGATCGCCCAGAGCCGGATCGCCCATTCGAGGCGCACACCGCGCGCGACCAGGAGCGCGGGGACCGCCGCGGCAAGGAGCAACCAGCCGAGCGGCGAGCCTCCGACGGGCCCCACCGCCATCCGCAGCAACCCTCCCCAGCCCGGAGACGAGACCGGGTTGGTTGCGAGCCCGAGCACCTCGAGCGCCCCGTGGCCGGCCAGCACGGTCGCAAGGACCCAGGGCATGCAGAGGACGGCGGCGACCAAGGTGCCCCCGACGGCGAACGCGGGGGCTCGTGCCGCTCGTCGGGCCCCGCCCGCGACCAGCGACCCGCCGGCGATCCCGAGGCCGGCGACCAGGACCACGAGGACCATCGCCGGTGCGAACGCCATCGCCACCGCCTCGAGCGCGCCGAGCGCGAGCAGCCGTCCGGCGACGGACCGGCGCCAGGGGGGCGAGGCGGCGGGGACCGTCGCCCTCGCGCTCGGCTCCAAGCGCGCGCCACCCCCGGGGGCTCCGGGTGACGCGTCGAAGGGGTCGAGCCGGGTCGCCCCCGCGAGCTGCAGCACGACCCAGGGGGTGACGGCGTACGCGACGAGGCCGTCCAGGCGGCCGCGCGCGAGCGCGTCGACGGCGAGGGGCAGTGCGAGGTAGGTGATCGCCGCGGTGAACCTCGCGCGCGCGGACGCGAACGGCCTGATCAGACGGGACATCCCCCATGCGCCGAGGGGGAAGCATGCCAGCACGACCACCTGCTGGAGGAGGCCGCTTCGTCCGAGGAGCGCCGTTCCGGCGATCGCGAGGAACCCGAACGCCGGGCTCGACGGCGCGTGCGAACCGGTGCCCGCGGGCTGCCACGACGAGAAGAACCGGTGCCACAGGGCGGTCCACGAGGAGAAGGGCGCGAACTGTCCGAGCAGGGGCGTGGGGACGCCGAGGAGCCCTCGGGAGCCGAAGACCAGGACGACGGCGGCGATGAGACCAGCCACGAGCCTCGACCGGCCTGACGAGAGGATCCCCCCAGAGCCCGCATGCCCGCTCCACCTTCCCCGGCGACCCGGGGTGTCGAGCTCGGCGAGACCGCTGCGCTCGCCGTCCCCGGCGGAACCGGGACGCGCGGAGCTCGCGGGCTCCGGCGTCCGAGCAACCCCGTCGTGCCGGGCCTTCCCACCGGCGCCGGCCGCGGCACGCCTCGCCCCCAGCCCGTGCGCGACGTCGATCCCCTCGTGGGTGAGCCGCGACGCGTACGTCGACAGCCGCGCGCTCCCTCGCACCTGCAGGCTCCGAACGTCTGCGTCGCCGAGCGCGCGCACAGCGGCCAACGCCGCTCGTCGGCGACGCAGCTCCCTGCCTCTCGCGACGTTCCAACGCCAGGCGTGGAGCACCGCCCGCGCCCTTTGGAAGTCGCCCACGAGCACCGCCACCACGACTTCGCCGAGCGAGAGGAGGAGCGCCTGCGGCACGACCCGGACGAGGTGCGACCACGAGTAGCAGGTGAGGACGGCGGCGAGCTCGTGGCGCCGCTGGAGCCCCTGCAAGGAGGGCGCGTCGGACCTTGGCGCCGAGCGGGACCCGGACGCGACGAGCTCGAGGTGGCGCGCCGTCGCTGCAGGTGCGACGACCACGCGTGCACCGGCGACGTGGGCCCGCCACGAGAGGTCGAGGTCCTCTCCCATCGCGACGATCGCGGGGTCGTAGCCCCCGAGCGCCCGGAGGAGGTCGCCGCGGACGAGCGTGCAACCCCCAGGGGCGACGAACACGTCGCGGACCGCGTCGTGCTGGCCCGCGTCGATCTCGCCGTCCTGGACCCGCTCGACCACCGCCCCGGTCTTGTCCGCACTCTGGCCCACGTGGAGGAGCACCCGCGCGTCGCCCCAGTGGACCATCTTCGGGCAGACGATCCCGGCGTTCGAGCGGAACGACTCTTCGACCATGAGGTGCACCGCGTCCGGTGCCGGCGCGCAGTCGTCGTGGCACAAGAGGAAGAACGACGCCCCTTCGACCATCGAGAGCGCCTCGTCGACCGCGGCGGCGTACCCGCAGCCTTCGGGGAGCCGGCGCACGAACGCCTCGGGGAGGCGGCGCGCGACCACCTCCGTCGGGTCCACGGTGCCGCCCGAGACGAGCACCAGGACCGAGAAGTTCTCGTAGTCCTGTGCTGCGAGCGCCTGGAGGGTCTCCTCGAACCAGGGCCCCGGGTCGGTGGTCACCACGACGGCGACGACCGCCGGGGCCCGAGCCGCCATGGTCGACCCCTGCACCATCAGGAGAGGCAGGCTACTCCCCCGGGCGTTCGACGTCCGCCGGAGGCGCGCGCCAGCGGCGGTGGGCCGAGGCGCTTGCAATCGTTTATCGTGTGGTATACAGCAGCTAGACAGCGGCACGTGTCGAATGGGTCGGCGCAAGTGCCAAGCGCGCTGGGAAGGAGTCTTCATGCCCGACGACAAGCAGCCAGACGACATCGCAGCCGAGGTGGCGAGGCGTGCCCGCGACGCGGCCGACGTCGCGGTCGGGTTGGGCGTCCTCGCCCTCCAGCGAGCCCAGGTCCTGCGGCACGAGCTCGCGCGCAACGAGCTGCTCGGCGAAGCCGCCGGCCTCCTGCGCAGCGGAGTCGCGGGCAGCACCCGGCAGATCGCCGCGTGGCTCGACGGCACGCGCTCCTGCGTGTCCGCACAGGTCGCGCCCATGGGCGCCCGCCTGCCCGGTGCCGCCCGAGAGCTCGCCGGCAAGGCGTGGTCCAAGCTCGAAGTCGTCGGCGCGCAGCTGCGTCAGCTCGCCACGCCCGGCACCTGAGCTTCCCCGGCCTCGAGGTCGCTCAGCACGTCCCTCAGCGTCTGGTCGAGCGAGATGCGGGGCGTCCAACCGGTGGCCTTTGCGAGTCGCGACGGGTCGCCCCGAAGCACCGGGGTGTCGACCGGCCTGACGAGGTCCGGGTCTACGACCATCCGGAGCTCCACTCCCGCGAGCGCCATCAGGCGCAGAGCGACGTCTTCGATGGAGACGTCGTGGCCCGAGCAGACGTTGTAGACACCCCCGGGCTCCGCCAGTTCGACGAGGAGACGGTAGGCCCGCACCACGTCGCGCACGTCGGTGAAATCGCGCCGCGTCGTGACGGTGCCGACGGCGAGCTCCCCGGTTCCGGCCCTTCGTGCCTCGAGCACGCGACGCGCGAGGGCCGGAACGGCGAAGGTCGCCGCCTGCCCGGGACCGACATGGTTGAAGGGCCTCACCACCACCACTCGCTGTCCGTAGCCGCGCCACGCTTGGAGCGCGACCTGCTCCGCCGCTGCCTTCGACGCCGCGTACGGCGTCGCGGGACGAAGCGGCGCGTCCTCTGCGACCGGGAGCTCCTCGGGCGCAAGCGCTCCGTACACCTCGGCCGAGCTCACGACGAGCACGGTCGCCTCAGGAGCGGTCCGGCGCACCGCCGCGAGCAGCGCCGCAGTGCCGAGCGCGTTCACCCGGAGCACCTCCAGGGGCTCTCGCCACGAGTCGCCGACGTGCGCACGCGCGGCGAGGTGGTAGACGGCATCGGGGCGCGATGCCTCCAGTGAGCGCGCGAGCGCCTGCTCGTCGGTGACGTCGGTCTCGGCGTCGACGACCGTGACGTCGTCGCCGCGTCCGGCGAGCTCCGAGGTGAGCCAGCGCCCGACGAACCCCCGGCCACCGGTCACGAACGCGCGCACGGACGACGACCCTACGCGCCCTGCGCGATCCGGTACGCCTCGACGTGACGCAACGCGCTCGCCTCCCAGGTGAAGGCTGCGGCCCGGGCGATGCCGGCCTCACGGCGCCGCGATGCCCCGGCGCCGCCCGCGCCTTGCAGCACACCGGCGAGCGCGTCCGCGAGCCCCTCGTGGTCGCCGGGCACGACGAGCGTCGCGGCGTCACCGGCCAGCTCGGCCATGGCGGTGCCCCTCGTGGTGACGAGCGGCGCGCCGCACGCCAACGCCTCGAGCGCAGGAAGGCCGAAGCCCTCGGCGAGCGAAGGGTACGCGACGACGGCCGCCTTGCGCAGGAGCGCGGGGACCGCGTCGTCGGGCACGTAGCCGGTCAAGGTGAGCCGGTCCCGGTGGCGCATCGTCGCCAGTGCCTCTTCGAGGGGACCCGAGCCCCACCCGTGCCGTCCCGCGAGCACGAGCGTCACCTCGCGCTCTTCGTCTGCGAGCTCGGAGAACGCGCGGACGAGCGTGGGGACGTCCTTGCGCGGCTCGAGCGTGCCGAGGAACAGGATGAACCGGCGCCGGGGATCGATCCCGAGCCGATGCAACACCGCGTCGTCTGACCCCGGTGCAGGCGGGTCCGGACGGAAGCGCCGGTGGTCGACACCGTGCGGCGCGATGACGACGGGCGCGCTGACCGCGCATGCCGAAGTCAGCGCACGCGCAGTCGTCTCGCTGACGCACACGAGGGCGCCCGCACGGCGCGCGGCGACCCGGATCGCCCGGCGGAAGAACCGCGCCTTCGCCGGCTCGTGCCACTCCGGGTGGTCGAAGAACGTGCAGTCGTGGATCGTGACGACGACGGGGAGGCGCGAGCGCTCGGGCATCGTGTAGTGCGGACCGTGGTGCACGTCGGGCCTCGCGCGGCCCAGCACACCAGGAAGGACGAGCTGCTCCCATGCCAGGCGCAGCGGCCTCGGGGACGGCGCCGCCGCCAGGACGTCCGCCCGCCCTCCGGTGAGGCGCCGCCAACGCGCCGCATCCGTCCGACGCGCGACGACGACGAGCCGGAGCTCCTCGAGGGCGGCGAGCGCGGCAGCGAGCTCGACCGCGTAGCGTCCGGCGCCGGCGGGAGAAGACGGAACCGCGCTGACGTCGAGGGAGACGTTCACGTGACGGACTTCACGTGACGGACTCCCACCATGCGACGTGGGCCTCGGCCGAGGTCCTCCACCTGAACGGCGCTGCGTGCATCCTCCCGTTCGCCACGAGCGCGCCGCGCAGCGCGTCGTCGCCGGACGCGAGCACGAGAGCTCCGGCGATCTCGTCGAGTGTCGTGGGGTCGACCAGCAGTGCGACCGTCCTCGCGCCCTCGGGCTGTCCCTGGGCGCCTGCGGATGCCGCGACGTCCGGCACAGTGACGCTCGGCACCGTGACGCTCGGCAGCGTGACGCTCGGCACCGTGACGCTCGGCACCGTGACGCTCGGCACCGTGACGCTCGCCACCACCGGCACACCGCATGCCATCGCCTCGAGGGGCGGCAGGCCGAACCCTTCCGCCAGAGGGACGTAGGCGAACGCACGCGCGCTCGCGTACAGGCCGGCGAGCACCGCGTCGCCGACGGCGCCGGCCGCGACGACTCCCTCGACGCGCCCGACGCCCGCGTCGCCCCAGCCGGGAGGGCCGACGACGACGAGCTGCCATGGCCCCGCGAGCGACGGACGGGCGCGCGCGAACGCGGCGATCAGGCGGCGAAGGTTCTTCCTCGGCTCGAGGGTCGCCGCGGCGAGCAGGTACCCTTCGGTCACGCCGAGCCGACGCAGGAGCGACGCGGCACCCGCGTGGTCCGGCTTCGGGAGATGGTCCACGCCGTGGGGGATCACCTGCACGCGACGGCGATCCGCGCCGGCCGCGCCGAGCGCGTCGGCGACCGGTCCGGAGGGCACGACGAACGCGTCGGCGCGCTCGAGGGCTCGTCCGAGCGCTGCCTCGTGCCAGCGCAGCCCACGAGACGTGCTGGTGCCGGGATGCGTGCGCCAGGCGAGGTCGTGAACGGTGACGACGAGCGCGGGCCCGCCGCGGGAGCGCCGCGGACGCACGGGCGGCGAGGCAAGGGAGACCGAGTGGACAAGGCGCGCCGAGCGTACGGGGGCGAGACCCCGGTCCCAGGCGGCCACGAGGAAGGGCGCAGGCAGCGCCGAGGTGCGCAGAGGGAACCCCCATGCCGACAGCGGATCCGCGACCCCTCCGCGATGGCGGCTCGCGACCAGCTCGACGGGAGGTCGGCCGATCTCTCGAAGGCCGTCGAGCAGGCCCCTCGCGTAGCGCCCGATGCCGCCGGGAACCCGACGGCGCAGCTGCTCGACGGCGACGACCACCCGCTCGGTCATTTGCCTGCCGCAGCCCGGTACAGGTCCACCAGGCCTTGCGCGCACGTGTCCCAGTCGAACACCGCCGCACGTGCAAGGCCGCGCGCGCTCAGGTCCGCTGCGGTCCGGTGGGAGTCGACGACCGAGGCGATGGCTTCGGCGAGCGCGTCCCGGTCGCGTGGCTCCACGAGCAGCGCACCGCCGTCCAGCACCTCTCCGAGCGCGCCCGCACGCGTCGCGACCACCGGCGTCCCCGCGGACATGGCCTGCAGCGGCGGATACCCGAACCCCTCGTACAGCGACGGGTACACGAGGACCGCAGCGCCGCGGATCAGGCCCGAGAGCGTCGCGGCGTCGACCCAGCCGGTGCGCACGACGCGCGCCCGTGCCCGAGCGGCGTCCAGCGCACCCTCGAGCGCCGCGCTGCCCCAGCCTGCAGGACCGGCGAGCACGAGCCCGAGGTCCGCTCGGTCCTGCGCGAGCAGGTCGAAAGCCGCGACGAGGCCGGGCAGGTCCTTGCGCGGCTCCGCGGTGCCGACGGCAAGCACGTAGCGCGCCATTCCCGGCCGCAGGTACCTGGAGGGCGCGTCCTCGTCGGGCGGCGGGAGCGGTGGGACCCCGGAAGCGACGGGGCGCACGCGCGAAGGGTCGGCGCGGAAAACCTCGACCACCTCCTCGGCCACCGACTTCGAATGGGTGTGCACCCACGCGCCACGCGCAAGGGCGCGGCGCACGAGGTTCGGGTACGCAAGCGTGGCCCGGTCGCACAGCTCGGGGTAGCGCACCGTCGTGAGGTCGTGCACCGTGACGACCCTGGCGGCTCTGCGGGTGGGCGGCACGACGTAGTTCGTCCCGTGGACCACGTCCACCGGCCCCACGAACCGCTCCAACGGCGGCCATTCCGCCCGGCGCCACGACGCGTGGAGCGGGCGTGCCGGCATCGCGCGCCGCGCCAGCGCGACGCCATTCGGCACGCGCCCGTCGATCGCGTGCCGCCTGCGCCAGCTGACCGCGAACACGCTCGCCGCGACGTCCGCGCGCCGTGACAACCCGTCGAGCACGCCCGCGCAGAAGGCACCGACGCCCGTCGGTCTTCCGATGAGCGGGGTCGCGTCGAGCGCGACGCGCAACCCGTCAGCCACGCGCCGCTCCTTTTGTTGCTTTTGCGCGTTGTGCGCGCTCTCCCAGTGTGCCGAGAACCGCGTCGGA
>JAJYMD010000141.1 GCA_021787255.1 Actinomycetes bacterium
TCGAGGAGCTGCCCGAGCGCCCTGGCCAGCGCTTCCACGTCGTCGGGAGGCACGAGCATCGCCGTCTCGCCGTGCCGGCCGACCACCTCGGGCAGCGCGCCGCCGGTCGTCGTGACGACCGGGACGCCGCAGGCCATCGCTTCGATGGCCGGGAGCGAGAACCCCTCGTAGAGCGACGGGACGACCGCGACCTGCGCCTCCGCGTAGCGGCGGGCAAGCTCCTCGTCGCTGATCCCGCTGACGCAACGGACCACCGGGCGCAAGCCAAGACGCTCGAGCGCGCGGTCCACGCGCCCTCCTTCGCGCGGCTGCCCGACCACCAAGAGCTCGACGGTGCGCGACCTGCGCAACAGCGCCACCGCCTCGAGCAGCGGAACCAGGCCTTTCATCGGCACGTCGCTCGAGGAGGTGACCATCAGCCGGCCGGGGACGCGACGCACCTCGGGGAGTGGCCGGAAGACGGCGTGGTCGACGCCGACGGGCACGACCGCCATGCGTTCGGGCGCGACGCCGAGCTGGTCGGCGATGTCCTCTCGCGACGAGCGCGAGACGGTCACGACCGCCGGAAGACGGCGGGCGACACGCGTCTGCATCCCGAGGAACCCGAACCACCTCCGGGTCGAATAGCGCTGCCAGGGTCCCGAGCAGTGGGCGAGCGCGAGCTCGCGGTCGACCGTGATCGGGTGGTGCAGGGTCGTGAGGAGCGGCCAGCCGTCGGCGAGGACCCCGAGCATCCCGGTGCCGAGACACTGGTTGTCGTGGACGAGGTCGAACTCGTGCCGTCTGGCGCCCAGCGCTCGCCTCGCGCGCAGCGAGAAGGCGAGCGGCTCGCCGAAGCCGCCCGTCAGCATCACGCCGAGCTCGATCAGCGCCGGAAGGTCGTGGATCTCCCGGGGATGCGGGAGCCGGAACGGATCCGGGTCGCGGTACAAGTCGAGGCCCGGCAGGGGGACGAAGCCCACGCCGCAGTCGAGCTCGGGCCACGGCTGACCCGCGAACACGGTGACCGAGTGGCCGAGCGCGACCAGCTCACGCGTCAGATGCCGGGTGTAGACCCCCTGGCCGCCGCATTGCGGGTTCCCGCGGTACACGAGGAAGGCGACGCGCAGGCCCCCCGGCTCCGCCGGTGCCGGTGCGACCGGGTCCGGGACGCCGATCGTCCGCGACCGCTCCCAGGACCGCTGCACCTCCCGCCACCGCCACGAGCGATGAAGGCCCTCAGCCAAGGGCGCCACCGCCGGTGCGCCCTCGAGAGCTCATGGCTCGACAGCCTCCCCCGACGCGGGCTCGGGCTGCAAGCCCGGGCCGCGCCAGGAGACGTCACCTGTGGACGCCGAGCTGGAACGCCTTCACGGCGAGCAGCGCGACGGCGAGCACCAGGTAGCCGCGCAGCGAGTACATCGCGACCCGCCGTGCCCTGGACCAGACCGGCCGCTCGAGGCGGTTCAGTGGCGGCATCCGCCAGTGGTCGCGCCGTGCGCGGGGCATCGGCGGCTCCGGCGGTCGCCTGCGCAGCACGCGCCAGTAGCCGAGGCCGCCGGCGAGGTAGGTGACCCCGAGCGCGACGCCCATACCGGCCAAGAGGACCCGCACGTCGAGATGCGGGAACACCGTCGTCGTCATGAGCACGAGCGAGAGCACGAGGAGCACCGAGACGATCCCAAAGGCGATCACGTTCAGCCACGGCCGGTTCACCCAGGGTCCGAGCACCTCCTTGTCGTTGCAGAGCAGGAGGAGGAAGACGGTGGCGCTCGGGAGGAGCACGCCCGCGAGCGCCTGCACCCCCGTCGTGATGAGCCCGAGCAGCCGACCTGTGGCCGCGAGCACGATCGCGGCGGCGAACACGACCATCAAGGTGAACGAGGCGTAGAAGAACTTCGCCTCGCGCCAGCTGCGGTGCAGCGAGTGACGCATGCCGAAGACGTCGCCGAAGGCGTAGGAGGTGGCGAGCGTGACCGACGCGGCGCCGATGAGGGACGCGTTCAGGAGGATGACCGAGAAGAGCGCGCCCGACGCATGCCCGACGTAGTGAGACAGGCCGTGGGCGACCGCCTCGGCGTTCTTGTAGTGACCGAAGAGCGGATGACCGGAGAAGGCCGCGGCCACGACTGCCATGATCAACGACGCCGCGAAGACCGTGACGAACGAGCCGATGACGGTGTCGGCGCGCTCGTAGGAGATCCACCGAGGCGTGATCCGCTTGTCCACGATGTTGGACTGCTGGAAGAAGAGCTGCCAGGGGGCCACGGTCGTCCCGACGATGGCGGTGACGAGGAGCACGGACGTCGACGTGAAGCCGCCGCGGACGCCCGGCACGACGAAGCCCCTGAAGAACGCCGACGCGGCGGGGTGGCTGAAGATCGCCAAGGGGATCACAAGGAAGTTCGCGGCGATGAAGACGAACATGAACCGTTCCCAGCGCCTGAAGCTGCCCGTCGCGGTCATCGCGACGAGCGCGGCCGCGGCGATCGGCACCGAGATCCACGGGCTCACGCCGAAGTACGCGAGCGCCAGGTTCACGCCGATGAACTCGGTGGTGATGGTGAGGAAGTTCAGGACGAAGAGGTCGCCCACGGAGAAGGCGCCCCAGAATTTCCCGAACCGCTCGTTGATCAGTCGCGCGTGCCCCACGCCGGTGACCGCTCCGAGCCTCACGACCATCTCCTGGTTCACGACGAGCACAGGGATGAGAAGGGGGAGCGTCCACAAGAGCGTGAGCCCATAATTCTGCGCGGCCTGGGCGTAGGTCGCCACGCCGCCGGCGTCGTTGTCCCCCACCATCACGATGATCCCAGGCCCCAGGATCGCAAGCAGCGTGAGCAGGCGCCGCTTCCACGACCGGCGCGACTCGGCGTCGAACTGGCGGACGGTGCCGAACGCGCCCTGGATGTCGCCCACGTGCGCCTCGTCGAGCACCGCCAGCTCCTGGGCGCCGAGGTCGCCCGTCTCCTCGACGCTCGGCGGCTGGACCCCAGGCGCGCCGAGCTGCGCGGCGCGAGCGCCGGTTCCGGTCTCTGCCATCGCTCACCTCCTTTCGCTGGGCCAGGTGGCGTGCGCGCGCACGCCGCCGGCGCTCAGCGCGGAGCGTGAGCCCGCGCCGCTCCCGAAGGCGAGCGCACGGGCCGCCGGCGAGGCGGTCCGTCGGTCCTGTCACGGATGACGCGAGACGGCCTCGGCCGTCTCGGGCATCCGGTATGTGGGGGTTCGGTCGATCTCTGCACGTTCGGTCAGTCCTCGGGCGACATGGTCCCGAAGTCACGACGCCACCCGGTCGGCAGCATCAGCTCGAGGACGTCGTCCACCGTCACGATACCCAAGATGTGCCGGTGCTCGGCATCGAGGACCGGGGCGACCATCAGATTGAAGTCCGCCATCTTGCGGACGACGGCACCCAGGTCCCAGTCGGGATGGAGGTGCGCCGGGATCGGACGGACCACCGACCCTAGGCTCGCCCCGGGCTGGGCCCGAAGGAGCGTCACGACCGATGCCGAGCCTGCGACCGAACCGTCCTCGTGCAGCGCGAAGACGACCTGCAGGGACTCGGGCTCCGCGGTGCTGTGCCGGACGGCGGACAACGCGTCCTCCACGGTCGCCGTCTCGGGCAGCGACACGAAGTCCGGGCTCATCAGACCGCCAGCGGTCTCAGGGTTGTAATTCAAGAGCAGGCGCACCTTGCGACGCTGGGGCTGGGGGAGGGCCTCGAGGAGGCGCAGGCGGCGGTCCTGGTCCGCCTCCATGATCAGGTCGGCGGCGGCGTCGGGCGCCATCGAGGCGAGGAGCCGCGCGGCGTCCTGGTCCGAGCGGGACGCGAGGAACTCGACCTGGTGCTCGGGGTCGAGCTCCTCGAAGACGTCGGCCTCGAGCTCCCGGTCGGCGCCGACTGCTTCGATGATCTCCTCCCCCTCCTCGTGGGACGCGGCCTCCACGAGGTCCGCGATCTGGGCGGGGTGGAGGCGCGCGAGCTTGCGGTACGGGATACGGAGCCGGGCCGTCGGGACGTGGCCGACGAACGGTTCGATGCTCGCCCAGTCCACGAGCCCCGAAGGCTGGTCCGCGCCGAGATGGCCACGCAGGAGGCGCCGCAGAACGCTCCTTCGCGAAGGGTCCACCCCGATGATCTCCCACGTGCCGTTCACGTCGGCGAGCTCGATCTCGTTGGCCCGGATGAGCCGGCCCCCCGCGACGTTGATGAGGTGCCTGGCCAGCAGGTCACGCCCGAGGAGCAGCTCGCCCGGCCTTCGCTCGAAGCGCCGCAGATCGACGCGGTTCCCCGTGAAGCGCAGCTCGCGCTGCCCGAGCCCGTCGATCTTGCGGATGCCGACGAACAGGTCGCGTCCTCCGATCCGCACCACGGCTCCCACGACCGGGGGGTGCGCCGCGCCGAGGTGCACCACGAAGTCCTCGACGCGTCCGATGCGCTCCCCCGTCGAGTCGACGAGCGGGCGCCGCACCACGCTCGAGAAGTGGACGAGGCGCACGCCCGGGGCGGAAGCGTTCACCGGTCCGAACGGTAGCGCAGCCGGCCGTGGACCTGCGAGGGCCGGCCGCTCGAAGCGCCGAGGCTCGCCTTCAGCGAGCCGTCAGGACGCAGCGGCGCCCGCGTCCGGTCCCCGACCCCAGGCGCTGCGCTGTGCGTCCAGGTCCGCCGCGCCCGGCGCAGCGGGTGCCTCGTACGTGGCCGCGCCGGGCCGCGGCCAGCGCCGAACGAGCAGGCCGGAGGCTGCCAGCGTCGCTGCGGCACCGATGGCGAGCGCGACGCGCGGCGACGCGGCGTCGCTCACCCACCCCATGAGCGGCGCGCCGACCGGCGTGCTCCCGAGGAACGCGATCGCGTAGAGCGACATGACGCGCCCGCGCAACGACGGGTCGGCGGTGAGCTGCACGGCCGCGTTGGCCGTCGCGTTGAAGAGGATGCTGCCGATCCCCATGGGGACGAGCGCGACGACGGTGAGCAGCTCCGTCGGCACCAGCCCGACGAGCGCGATCATCGCGCCGAACCCGAGCCCGACGAGGCCGAGGAAGTGCGTCGAGGGCCGGCTCCTCTGGGCGACGAGCAAGCCTCCGACGACCGCGCCCGCGCCCATCGCCGCGGTGAAGGTGCTGTAGGTCCCGGCCCCTCCGTGGAACGTGTACTCGGCGAGCAACGGGAGCGTCGTCGTGAAGTTGAAGGCGAGCGTCCCGACGACCGCCATGGCGAGCAGCGGATCGCGCAAACCGGGCGTGCGCCACGCGTAGCGGAGCCCTTCTCGGACCTGGCCCTTGGCGCGCACGACGCGTTCGGCACGCAGAAGCTCCTGCGGGCGCATCGCCAACAGCGCCGCGACGACGGCGACGAAGGAGCCGGCGTTCACGAAGAAGCACGTCGCGAACCCGCTGCTGTAGATCAGCACGCCACCGATCGCAGGGCCGATCACGCGAGCGGAGTTCATGAGGACGCTGTTCAGGCTGACCGCGTTGGACACGAGCTCCCGGCCGACCATCTCCGAGACGAATGCCTGCCGGGCCGGGTTTGTGAACAGGTTGACCACCCCGACGACGGCGGCGAGGAGGAAGACCTCCCAGAGCGTCACGACCCCGAGCGCCGTCATGAGGCCGAGCGTCAAGGCCAGCAGCCCTGCCGCCGACTGGGTGACGAGAAGGAGGCATCGTTTGTCCACCCGATCGGCGACGACGCCGCCCCAGGTCCCGAACACGAGGATCGGCACGTACTGGAGCGCGGTGGCGGCTCCCACGTCGAACCCGTTGCCGTGCAGGTGGCGGGACAGGATGAGGAGGCTGAGGGCCACCGTCTGCATCCAGGTCCCCGAGACGGAGATCACCTGCCCGATGAAGTAGAGGCGGAAGTTCCGGACGCGCAGTGCGAGGAAGGTCCTCACGCCCGCCTCGCGCAAGCGCGGGCTCATCGCGCTCCGACCAGTCGCTCGAGCAGCGCCGCCAGGTCGCTCACCTGCGATCGCTCGGCAGGCGTCAGGGCCGCGATCTGCCGAGCGAGGTAGGCGGTCTTCAGGCACTTGATCCGCTCGAGCGTGGCGCGGCCCTTCGCAGTGAGCTCCACGCGGCTGACCCTGCGGTCACCCGCGTCGACGCGCCGCTCGACGAGCCCCGCGGCTGCCATCGCAGCGATGACGCGGGTCATGGTCGGGGGCTGGACCTGCTCGGCCTGCGCGAGCTCGCCGAGCGTCGGCCTGCCGAGCCGGTTCACGGTGGCGAGCGCGGACTCGTGAGACGGCGAGACCCCCGTTGCCGACTCCTGTCGAAGACGCCGGTTGAGGAGGGTGACCGCGATCCTCAGCCTCGCGGCGAGCTCGTCGCCCGCCGGCGCCGGCGGGCCGGTCCCGGGGCTCTCGACCACGGCGACACGAGAGGGGTCCGCGTGGCGGGGCGGAGGCGTTCGCCTGGACATGGGCCCATGCTACTTAGTTGTGCTAACTAATATCAGCCCCACAGCGCGGGCGCGTCTCGCGCCGCTCGCTACGCCAAGGGCCCCCGAGCGCTGAGAGGGCCGAGCCGAGAGGGCGGAACGGCTGGTCTACGCGCGCTGACGCGCACGCGCGGCCAAGCGCCTACGCACGCGGGACGTAGGCGCCTCTCCCCAAAGCGGCGCTCTCGAACGGGTCCAGCGTGTCTGTGAGGCTGCCCGTCACCTCGCTGACCCACGGGAGCCGGTCCATGAGGATCCGCTCGACGCCGCCGCGCAGCGTGGCCGCGCTGATCGCGCACGAGCTGCACGCCCCCTGCAGCTGCACCTCGACGACCCCGGCCTCCACGTCTGCCGAGACCAGCACGAGGTCGCCGCCGTCGGCTTGGACTGCGGGCCGCATGAGGTCCACCAAGCTCTGCAGCTGCTCGAGACGCGCGCGTCGGTCTTCGTCGCTGAGCGCCTGACCCTCGGCGGCCTCCCCATCCTGCTCCCGTGCGTCTCGGTCCACGGCCACATTCTGCCGTGCGTACGCCGCCGCCGCGCGCCGCGCGCCGCGGAGCCAAAGGGCGGTCAGGCCCGGTCGCCGTCCGCGGTCAGCCCGGCCTGCGCTCTGCCCTGGCGCCCGCGCCGTCGCGGACGGCCCGCACCATACGGCGGCACCGCATGCACCAGGCCGCGGGAGCGTCTTCGTCCGCCGGATGGACGAGCGCTCCGCACGCCGAGCATCGCCAGATGGCCGGTGACTCCGACCCCGACTCGAAGGTCATGCCACTCCTCGCCGTCCCACGCTGCAGCGTCCGGTTCCAGCCGCCGACCCGACGTTCCGCCGTCGGCCGCTCGAGCCGGACCTCGGCTCACTATACGTGCAGTGCACCTCGGCTTCGGATGCCGGGCTCGTGGCCGAGGGTCCAGCGGGTAAACGTGCGCGACCGGATGCAGGCGTCCGCGGAGGTGGACGGGAATCGAACCCGCCGGACGGGGATCACCCGTCCCACCCGCTTTGAAGGCGGGGAGGCCCACCAGGCACCTGCACACCTCCGGGC
>JAJYMD010000315.1 GCA_021787255.1 Actinomycetes bacterium
GCCGACACGCTCCGGCGGATGCGATCGGACACCGAGGCACGGCGGCTCGACCGCAACGGCGCGGAGACCCGGGTCGCCGCGTCCGAACTGGCAAAGGGCGACCTCGTCGTGTGCGAGGCGGGCGACCTCATCCCCTCGGACGGAGAGATCGTGGAAGGTGTCGCCTCGGTCGACGAGTCCGCGATCACCGGTGAGTCCGCGCCGGTGATCCGGGAGTCCGGCGGCGACCGCTCCGCGGTCACCGGCGGGACGAGGGTGCTCTCGGACCGCATCGTCGTCCGCATCACCGCCGAGCCGGGCAAGACGTTCATGGACCGGATGATCCAGCTCGTCGAGGGCGCCGAACGGCAGAAGACGCCGAACGAGATCGCGCTCACCATCCTCCTCGCCGTCCTCACGCTCGTCTTCCTGCCCGTCGTGGTCGTCCTCGAGCCCTTCGGTCGCTACTCGGGCGGGTCCGTCTCGGTCGTCATCCTGGTCTCCCTGCTCGTCTGTCTCATCCCGACCACGATCGGCGCGCTGCTCTCCGCGATCGGGATCGCCGGGATGGACCGGTTGGTCCAGCGCAACGTGCTCGCGATGAGCGGTCGGGCGGTCGAGGCCGCAGGCGACGTCCAGACGCTGCTCTTGGACAAGACCGGGACGATCACCCTCGGGAACCGGATGGCGGAGGCCTTCTATCCGGTGGGCGGCCACGACGAGCAGGAGGTCGCGGATGCTGCACAGCTGGCGTCGCTCGCGGACGAGACGCCCGAGGGCCGCTCGATCGTCGTCCTCGCCAAGGAGCGGTTCGGCATCCGCGAGCGGGAGCTGAGCGGCCCCCGCGAGCTGGTGCCGTTCTCTGCGACCACGCGCATGTCAGGGATCGACGTCGACGGTCGCCGGATCCGCAAGGGCGCGGCAGAAGCGGTGCGCCGGTGGGTCGTCGAGCAGGGCGGAACGGTGCCCGAGCGGCTCGACGAGATCGTCGAGTCGATCTCCCGGCAGGGCGCGACGCCGCTCGTGGTCGCCGACGGTCCCGACGTGCTCGGCGTGATCGAGCTGAAGGACGTGGTGAAAGAGGGCATCCGGGAGCGCTTCGCCGAGATGCGCGCGGCGGGCATCAGGACGGTCATGATCACCGGGGACAACCCGCTCACCGCGGCGGCGATCGCCCAGGAGGCAGGTGTCGACGACTTCCTCGCCGAGGCGACGCCAGAGACCAAGCTCGAGCTCATCAAGGCGGAGCAGGAGGGAGGAAGGCTGGTCGCGATGACCGGGGACGGCACGAACGACGCGCCGGCCCTGGCCCAGGCCGACGTCGGGGTGGCGATGAACACGGGGACGACCGCCGCGAAGGAGGCCGGCAACATGGTCGACTTGGACTCGAACCCGACGAAGCTCATCACAATCGTCGAGATCGGCAAGCAGCTGCTCATCACCCGCGGCTCGCTCACGACCTTTTCGATCGCCAACGACGTGGCGAAGTACTTCGCCATCATCCCCGCGCTGTTCGTCGCGACGTACCCCCAGCTCGCCGACCTGAACATCATGAGGTTGCACAGCCCGCAGTCCGCGGTGCTCGCCGCGGTCATCTTCAACGCGCTGGTGATCGTCGCGCTGATCCCCCTGGCACTGCGCGGCGTGAAGTGGCGGCCGAGCAACGCCGCGGCGATCCTGCGGCGCAACGTCTGGATCTACGGCGTGGGAGGCATCATCGTGCCGTTCGTCGGCATCAAGGTGATCGACCTCTTCCTCACCGCCGTCCACTGGTACTGAGAGGATTTGCGCCGTGAGCAGGCCATTGCGAGCAGGCCAGCATCAGCAGACCATCGTGAGCAGGGCATCGTGAGCAGGGCATTGTTGCACCTCCGGCGCGCCGTGAGCGCGATCGTCGTCTTCACGGCGGTCTTCGGCTTCGCCTACGTGCTGGTGGGGACCGGCGTCGCGCAACTCTTCTTCCGCCACCAGGCCGACGGCTCGCTCACGAAGAACGGCTCGACGCTGATCGGCCAGAACTGGAACGGCTACTCCACCACGAAGATCCTCGACCCGCAGTGGTTCCACGGGCGCCCCGATGCGGACGACCCGCTCGTCGCGACAGGAAGGCGGGGCGAATCGGGCGCCACCAACCTGGGCCCGCGATCGGAGGCGCTGGTGAAGGAGGTGCACGCGCTCGTGGTCGCGTGGCACGCGGTGGGTGTCGACCCGACGACGGACCTCGTGACGACGTCGGGGAGCGGCCTCACACCTGATATCACCCCGGCGGACGCGATCGCGCAGATCCCAATGGTGGCGAAGGCGACGGGAGTCTCTGCGTCGCGGCTGCGCAGGCTCATCCGCCAGGAGACCCACGGCGCCCAGCTCGGGTTCCTCGGTTCGCCGTACATCGTGGTCCTTCGGCTGAACGAGGCGCTCGCGCACCTGCGGCGCTGAGCGTCGCAGGCCGCGCCGATCACCTGGCGAGCTGCCGACCGGCAGTGCTCAGGAGGGCTCGTCCACGAGCTGGTAGCCGATCCCGGGCTGGGTCCGCAGCATGGTGCCGGCGGGGCCGAGCTTGCGCCGCAGCCGGTGGGCATAGACGCGCAGGTAGTGGGCTTCGGCCCCGTAGGCCGAGCCCCACACCTCGCGCAGGATCATCTGGTGCGTGCAGACCTTCCCGACGTGGCGGGCGAGGTAGGCGAGCAGGTCGAATTCGCGTGCGGTGAGCTCGAGGTCCTTGCCGTCGAGGCGGGCCATGTGGTGCACGAGGTCGACCTCCAGCCCGCCGACGCAGACGGCCGGCACCTCGTCGGCGCCGTGAGCGTGGTGGCGGAGCGCCACGCGCAGGCGGGCCTCCAGCTCCGCCATGCCGAAGGGCTTGGTCATGTAGTCGTCGGCGCCGGCGTCGAGGAGCGTGACCTTCCTCGCTTCGGAGGCGGCTGCCGAGAGCACGATCACAGGCACCTGCGTCCACTGGCGGGCCCGTCGCACGACTTCGACGCCGTCCATGTCCGGCAGCCCGAGGTCCAGGATCACGACGTCAGGAGAGGTGAGCGACAGCTGGGAGATCCCCTGTGCGGCGGTCCTGGCCACGACCACCTCGTGCCCGCGCGAGCCGAGCGCGATCTCGAGGGCGCGAAGCAGCGCACGGTCGTCGTCGACGACGAGGATCCGCGCCATCCCTCACCCCTCTGCCGGGACATCGGCCGCAGGGAGCGTGACGACGAAGCGGGCGCCACCTCCAGGGGCGTCCTCGACGCGCACGGTCTGCCCGTGCGCGTCGACGAAGGCCTTCGCGATCGCGAGCCCGAGCCCCGCGCGGCCCTGCGCGCCGGGCCGGCTGAACATGGTGAAGACGCGCTCGCGCTCGGAGGGCGGTACGCCCGGACCCTGGTCGCTCACCGACAGCGCGACGACGCCGCCACCGGCCTCGGCCGAGACGCGGACCTGGCTGCCGTCGGGTGAGTGGCGGGCCGCGTTGTCGAGCAGGTTGGCGAGCACCTGCTCCATGAGCACCACGTCCACGTCGACCGGGGGGAGGTCGTCGGGCAGGTCGAGGCTCACCTGTGTGGGCGCGACCGCGCTCGCGCGCACGCCTCCCTCCACGACGTCGGAGACCGGGGTGATCGCCCGGCGCAGCTCGAGGGTGCCCGACTGGATCCGCGTCATGTCGAGCAGGTTGGCGACGAGCCGGTCGAGCGCGTCGGAGCGCTCCTCGATCAGCGCGAGCAGCTCCTCTCGGTCGCGCTCGGTCAACGTGCCCTGGCCGTCTGCCCGGCGCAACGCGCTGACCGCGGTCTTCACGGAGGCGAGCGGGGTCCGCAGGTCGTGGGAGACCGCCCCCATGAGCGCAGCGCGCAGCGCGTCGACCTGCTCGAGCAGCTCGGTCCGCATCGCCTGCTCTCGAAGCTGGCTCGCCTCCAGGGCGAGCGCGGCTTGGTTCGCGTAGGTCCGCGCCAGCTCCAGCTCGCGGCGCCCGAGAGCTGTCCCTGTCAACCCGACCAGACCGACCGGGCGCCCGTGAGCGACGAGCGCGATCCACACGGCGCCGTCGGCCTGCTTGCTCGGGTGGTCCGAGGCCGTGTGGGGCCGCAGGCGCTCGGCCCGCCCAGCAGCAGGCGCGAGCGCCGTGACGTCGCCGGCGGGCGGGCGTCCGGCGGTCGCGGCGACCGTCAGACGGCGGTCGTCCTCTGGGTCGGGGACGAGCACGGCCACCCAGCGCGCGCCGAACGACTGGTGCAGCGAGCCGGCGATCACGCCGAGCACGCCAGTCACCGGCTGGTCTTCGATGAGGAGGTCGGAGAGCTCGTAGAGCCGGCGAGCCGCGTCCGCGTCCCGCCGCGCGTCGAGCCGCGCGCGCTGGAGGAAGGCGACCACCCTCGCCACGATGAGCACGACGACCGCGTAGACCGCGAGCGCGGCCCAGTTCTGGGCGGCCCCCACCGTCAAGGTGCCGTAGGGGGGGAGGAAGAGGGCGTCGTAGGCGACGAAGCCGGCGGCCATGGCGAGGACGCCGCTCGCCAGGCCCCCCACCGCGACCCCTGCGACGACCGGGACCACGAGCACCAGGGCCGGGGTCGCGAGCGAGAGATGCGCCCGGACCGGGAGCATCGCGCCGCAAAGGACGCCGATCCCGGCGAACGCCAGGAGCGCGCCGAGCATCCACCGCTTCACCGCGCCGAACGACCTCTCTTCCGCGAGAGCTTTCGCAGGGAAGTGTAGGAGCGACGCGCGCCGCGACGGATGCGCGCGCCGGTCCTTCGGTGTGTGTGGCGCAAGGTCGCGAGGTGGGTGCTGCACCGTGGTGCCTGCATTGGACGTCCGCCATGATGGAGGCGTGCAGGAACCCGCCGTGGTCGACGAAGAGGCGGCGCAGGCGGTTCGACCCGCCGGGCGGTTCCGCATCTACCTCGGTGCCGCCGCCGGGGTCGGCAAGACGGTGGCCATGCTCGACGAGGGGTGGCGCCGTCACGAACGCGGCGCGGACGTCGTGATCGGCTTCGTCGAGACCCACGGCAGACCGAGGACCGCCGAGAAGATCCGCGACCTCGAGGTCGTCCCGCGCAAGGCGGTCCAGTACCGCGGGGCGACCTTCTACGAGATGGATCTCGACGCGGTCCTGCGGCGACGTCCGGAGGTCGCGCTCGTCGACGAGCTCGCCCACACGAACGTGCCCGGCTCCGGTCCGCACGCGAAGCGCTGGGAGGACGTCCTCGATCTCCTGGACGCGGGGATCGCGGTGATCAGCACCGTCAACATCCAGCACCTGGAGAGCCTCGCGGACGCGGTGGAGATGATCACCGGCGTGCGGATCCGAGAGCGGGTGCCCGACTGGGTCGTGCGACGCGCGGACCAGCTGGAGCTCATCGACTCGTCCGCGGACCAGCTCCGCCGCCGGATGCTCCACGGGAACATCTACCCCCCGGACCAGGTGCCTGCCGCGCTCAACGGCTTCTTCCGGACCGAGAACCTGGTCGCGCTGCGCGAGCTCGCGCTGCGCTTCGTGGCCGACGAGACCGAAGAAGAGCTGCTCCGGTTCCTCGAGAGCCACCGTCCCGAAGGGGTGTGGGACACGGCCGAGCGGATCCTCGTGGCGGTGACGAGCGCGCCGGGGAGCGACGCGGTGGTACGGCGCGCGGCGCGGATGGCGCAGCGGACGAAAGGCGAACTGGTCGTCCTCCACGTGAGGGACCCCGAGCACGAAGGCGAAGCAGAAAAGAGGGCGCTCGCCGCCCTCCAGGAGCTCGCGGCCGGTGTCGGCGCCAGATGGCTCGAGGTCGACGGGGACGATCCTGCGGACGCGATGGTGAAGGTCGCCGCGGACAACCAGGTCACCCAGATCGTCGTGGGCGCGACCCGGCGGAGCCGATGGGACGAGCTTACGCGTGGCTCGGTCGTCCGCAAGGTGCTGCGCGCCGCGGCAGAACGCGGGATCGACGTGCACGTGATCGCGCGCCGCCGGACGCGCCCACCGGCGACGGACGACGGCTGGGCCGTCGGCGCAGGAGAGGGAGCAGGAGAGGCAGAGGAGCGCCCCTGATGACGCCGGACTCAAGGCAACCCGCGCGGACCCAGTTCCCGACCCCACCTTGTGCGGACGTCGATATCGCAGAAGGGGTCGCGCAACGGGACGCAGAAGGGATGGTCGACCGGCTCGTCGACGAGCTCCTCGCCACGTACCCGCCGGCCTCCACGGCTCCCGAGGCGTTCCTCGGCGCGCAGTTCGACCGGGGGCTCGCATGGGTGCACTACCCGAGAGGCCAGGGTGGCCTGGGGCTGCCTGCCCCGCTCCACCAGCGGGTGGTCGCTCGGCTGTGCGAGGCCGGTGCGCCGTCTGCGTCATTGCGCAACCTCATCGGGCACGGCATGGTCGCACCGGCGCTCCTGGTGCACGGCACGAGGCTGCAGCAGGAGCGGTACCTGCGGCCGCTCTTCACGGGTGAAGAGATCTGGTGCCAGCTGTTCAGCGAGCCGGGCGCGGGCTCGGACCTGGCAAGCCTCGCCACGAGAGCCGAGCGCGTCGGCGAGGAGTGGGTGCTGAACGGGCAGAAGGTCTGGACCACGGCCGCGCATCTGGCCAGCTTCGGCATGCTGCTCGCTCGCACGGACCCCGACGTGCCGAAGCACGCGGGGATCACCTGCTTCCTGGTGGACATGCACGCGCCCGGAGTCGAAGTCCGACCGCTCTACCAGATCACCGGAGAGGCCGAGTTCAACGAGGTGTTCTTCAGCGACGTCCGCGTGCCCGACGGCGCACGGCTGGGCGGCGTGGGGGATGGGTGGCACGTCGCGATCACCACGCTCATGCACGAGCGGGTGGCCATCGGAGGCGGCGTGGCCGAGCGAGGCAGCGGGCTCATCGCCGAGGCTGTCCGCCTGTGGCGCGCCCGCTGGGCGGAGGATCGCTCGCCGCACGCGCTCGTGCTACGCGACCGGCTCGTGCAGCGATGGGTGGCCCACGAGGTCGCCCGGCTCACGAACCTGCGCGCGTTGGACCATCGCCGCATCGGGACGCCCGGCCCCGAGGGATCGATCGCGAAGCTCGTGTACGCCGAAGACGCCAAGCGCACCATGGAGCTGTGCGTCGACCTGTTGGGCGCCGACGGGATGCTCTATGTCTCCGACTATCCGCGCGTGCGGCCCTCGGAGCTCGCGTTCGGTGCATCGGACCCGAGGAGGCTGTTCCTCAGGACGCGGGCGAGCTCCATCGAGGGGGGCACGTCGGAGGTCATGCGCAACATCCTCGGCGAGCGGGTGCTGGGTCTCCCGGGCGAGCCGAGGACCGACCGCGAGCCGCCGTGGAGGGACGTGGCGCGCAGCTGAGCAGGTCGCCCGGCTCACCGAGGGGAGAGGTCCAGCCCGAAGTCGAGCGCGGGCGCCGAATGCGTCAGCGCGCCGAACGAGATCACGTCGGCGCCGGCCGCGGCGAACGCGGGCGCGGTCTGATCGCTGAGGCCTCCCGAGAC